>NZ_JBEXCY010000005.1:0-176410 GCF_040605515.1 Dactylosporangium sp. NPDC005572
GGATCTCCTCAGCAACCCGAGCCGCCGCGGCGCCGTACGACAGGTCGGCGAGCACGGTTCCGCCCGCCTCGACGTCGCCCCGGCGGCCGAGCCGCCGCCCGAGGTGGAGCCGCCGGCCGTCCAGCAGGGCACCGCGATGGGCGGGTACCGCTCCGCCCCGCTCACCGGGGCCGGGGTCGACGGCCTCCAGGCCACCGGGTACCTGCCGATCGTCCGGCCCGGCGCCGACGGGTTCCCGCCCGAGCTCGCCGCGATCGCACCGCAGTCGCCGCCCGGCCCGCGCGCCGAGCCGGCCCCGCCGAGCGCGCCCGACCCCGAGCAGGTGCTGGCGTCGTTCGTGTGGCGGTTCGACCCGGACACGCTGCGCGAGCAGATCGAGGGCGACGAGGTACAGCAGCTCACCGACATCCGCGACCAGCTCACCGCGAAGCTCAACGGTGTCGCCGACAACCCCACCCGGGCCCGCCTGCTCAGCCTGCGGGCGGTCGTGTCGCGGATCCTCGGCGACCTGCCCAAGGCGTTCGCCGACGGCAAGCTCGCCCTCGCGCACGCCGAGGCGACCGGCGAGCTGCGCCGCATCGCGATCGCGCAGGCCCGCCTGGCCCACGTGCTGCAGTGGCGGGAGGAGTTCGAGGAGGCCGACCGGCTGTTCACGCTGGCCAACTCGAGCGAGCTGCCCGACCGGCTGCGCGCCACGATGCACCAGCACGCCGGCAAGTGCGCCTACGACCAGGGCCGCTACATGGAGGCCTGCAACCACTTCGAGCGGGCCCTCGACCTGCGCAAGGAGGAGGACCCGGAGCTCATCGCGCAGACCGAGCTGGCGCTCGACGCGGTGTTCCGCCGGGTCGCCGAGAAGGGCTGGGGCCCGTATCCGCGCACCCGCGAGGAGACCCTGCAGATCCGCAAGCCGCCCTCGCCGGCGTTCGACGAGCAGACCCAGCGCTGGGGCTACATCGACCCCGAGGGCAACTTCGTCATCGGCCCCGGCTACCTCGACGTGCAGCCGTTCCGCGACGGCGTGTCCTGGGTGCAGCGGCAGGGCTCGGAGAGCTGGGAGCTCATCGACGACAGCGGCCGGGTGCTCATCGAGCCGACCGCCGGCTACCTCGGCGTGGGCAGCTTCTCCGACGGCGTCGCCTGGGTGTCGCGCGACGGCACCACCCGCTGGATCGCGATCGACAAGACCAACGCGGTGCTCATCTCGACCGGCTACGACGACGTGCGCCCGTTCCGGCGCGGGGTCGCGGCCGTGCGCCGGGGCCGGCACTGGGGCGCCGTCGACAGCGTCGGGCGGGTCGTGGTGTCGTTCCAGTACGACGGCTTCGCCACCGCGCTGCTCGACGGGCGGTACATCGACGGCTTCAGCGACGAGGGGCTCGCCGTCGTGTCGCTCGACGGGCGCAAGGGCGTGGTCGACCGCTCCGGGCGGGTCCTGGTGCCGCCGATCCACCACACGCTGATGATCCACCCGGTAGCGTTCCTCATCGCCGACGACTCGCAGCGCTGGGGCGCGCTCGACCGGCGCGGGCGGACCGTGATCGAGGCGACGTTCGCCAGCCGCACCGGCGTCACCGACGAGATCGACCGCCTCCTCGCGGACACCCGCCCCGTCATGTAAGGAGCGACCGATAGGGTCGGGGTATGGAGTTTCGACACCTCGGCCGTTCGGGATTGCTCGTCAGCGAGATCTCCTACGGCAACTGGATCACCCACGGCTCGCAGGTCGAGGCCGACCAGGCCACCGCCTGCGTCCACGCGGCCCTCGACCTCGGCATCACCACCTTCGACACCGCCGACGTCTACGCCGGCACCCGGGCGGAGGCCGTCCTGGGCGACGCGCTGAAGGGGCAGCGCCGCGAAGGCCTGGAGATCTTCACCAAGGTGTTCTGGCCGACCGGGCCCGGTCGCAACGACCGCGGGCTGTCCCGCAAGCACATCCTGGAGTCGATCAACGGGTCGCTGCGCCGCCTCCAGACCGACTACGTCGACCTCTACCAGGCCCACCGCTTCGACTACTCGACGCCGCTGGAAGAGACCATGCAGGCGTTCGCCGACGTGGTGCGCAGCGGCAAGGCGCTGTACATCGGCGTCTCCGAGTGGAAGGCGGAGGAGATCCGCGCCGCGCACGCGCTCGCTCGCGAGCTGCACGTCCAGCTGGTCTCCAACCAGCCGCAGTACTCGGCGCTCTACCGCGTGATCGAGGCCGAGGTCGTCCCGGCGTCGGAGGAGCTCGGCGTGGGGCAGATCGTCTGGTCGCCGCTCGCCCAGGGCGTCCTGACCGGCAAGTACCTGCCGGGCCAGCCGCCGCCGGCGGGGTCGCGGGCGACGGACGAGAAGTCGGGCGCGAACTTCATCTCGCGGCTGCTGAAGGACGACGTGCTCGCCGCGGTACAACAGCTGAAGCCCCTGGCGGAGCAGGCCGGCCTGACGATGGCCCAGCTCGGTGTCGCCTGGGTGCTGCAGAACCCGAACGTGTCGTCGGCCATCGTCGGCGCGACCCGCCCGGAGCAGCTCCAGGACAACGTGAAGGCGTCGGGTGTCAAGCTCGACGCGGAGCTGCTCAAGCGGATCGACGAGGTGCTCGCACCGGTCGTGGTCAGCGACCCGGCGCTCACCCAGAGCCCGGCCCAGCGGCCGTAGCAACGCTGAGGGGGCCGGCCGCGGGCCGGCCCCCTCAGCACAGCATCAGAAGTTCCAGAACTTGAACAGGTCGTAGCCGTCGCCGACCAGGTAGGACGGCAGGCCGATGGCGTCGCCGAGGCTGTAGACGACGTTGAAGAACCAGTTGTTGATCACCGGGGACCACAACAGGGCGATGAGCAGCAGCATGCCGTAGGGCGCGACGTGGTTGAAGCCGCGCTGCCACTGCGGCGACAGCCACGGGAAGACCAGGTTGCCGCCGTCGACGCCCGGCATCGGCACGAAGTTCAGCACGCTCGCCGTGAGCTGGAGGAACGCCAGGAACGCGAGCGCCGCCCAGAAGTCCAGGTGGCCGGTCTCGGCGAAGCCCAGGCTGAACGGCAGCACCATCACCACGGCCAGGACCAGGTTGGTCGCCGGACCGGCGAAGCTGATCAGGCTGTCGACGAACCGGCTGCGCACCGCCGAGTGGTTGACCCACACCGCGCCACCCGGCAGGCCGATGCCGCCGAGCAGCACGAAGACCAGCGGCAGCACGATGGACAGCAGCGGGTGGGTGTACTTCAGCGGGTCGAGCGTCAGGTAGCCGCGGTGCGCGATGTCGTGGTCGCCGCCCTTGAACGCGACGACGGCGTGCGCATACTCGTGGAGGCAGAGCGAGATCGTCCAGCCGGCGGCCACGAACAGGAACACGTTGATGGTGACGTTGCCGAACCCGGCCCACGTCATCCAGCCGGTGACCACGAACAGTGCCACCAGCCCGAGGAAGATGGGGCTCGGCCGGAACGCCTCCCGGGGCAGCCGCGCGACACTGTTGGTGTAGCGGCCGTACGACACCCGTCAGCCCCCCGTCGGCAACAGGCTCATCTTGTACTCCGTGCGGTCGTCCTCGGTGAGGATCGCCGTCGCGGCGCCCTTTGCCACCAGGTCGCGCCAGGTCTGCCCCAGCCACGACTCCGCGTCGGACTGGCTGGAAAACGCCTCGTTCGGGCCGTCGACCGGCCGGCGCTCAGCGTCTTCGAACCGCCACGTCCACGCCATGGTCACACTCCTGTCCCAGGTAGATGACATCGAGCGTATCGGCCCCAGCGCGCTGCGCCGACTCCGGCCACCGGAAAGTGCGCAGCGGGCCATACAGTAGGCCGCATGCGGTTGCTGGTGCTCGGAGGAATCCGGTCCGGGAAGTCGGAAGTGGCGGAGGCGCTCGTCGCCGGTGCTGACAGGGTGCGCTACGTCGCGACGTCTCCCGAGTCACCGGGCGGGACGCCCGACGCGGGCTGGTCGGCCCGGCTCGCCGCGCACCGCGCCCGGCGGCCGGAGAGCTGGCTGACCGAGGAGGTCGGCGCCGAGCCGGAGCGCCTCATGGAGCTGCTCACCGGCACGAAGCCGGATGAGGTCGTCCTGGTGGACGACCTGGGCGGCTGGCTGACCGCGATCTACGACGGGGCGGGCGACTGGTCCGACCCGGCCGCGGCCGACCGGCCGATCGGCGCCCTCGCCGACGCCGTCCGCGGCTGCCCGGCCGCGCTGCTGGTGCTCGTCGGGCCCGAGGTCGGCCTGGCCGTCATGCCGGCGACCGAGGCCGGCCGCACGTTCGCCGACGGCAGCGGCCTGCTCAACCAGCGGGTCGCCGCGGCCTGCGACGGCGTCGCCCTGGTCGTCGCCGGCGAGGTCAGCTGGCTGCGCGGCGGCGAGCTGGTCGGCAACGCCGGCAGCCGCGAGCAGACCGAGCCGCTCGCCGTGCCCGAGGCGCCCTTCGTCTTCGAGTCGGCCGGGGCCGGCTCCGTGCTGTCCACCGCCGACGGCGGCGACCTGCTGTCCTTCGCCCCCGGCCTGGAGCTGCCGCTGCCCGACGAGGCGACCGCGGCGGAGGCCGCCGAGCGGCTGCTGACCCTCAGGCTCAACGGCGCCGGCCTGGGCGGCCTGGTGCCGGTCGTCCGGTTCGCCGGCGGCGTGCAGGGCCGGCCCGACCCGCGCCCGTTCCAGCAGCCCCGCGTCATCGTGCTGCGTGGCGACCGGGCCGGCGGGTTCGCGGCCGGCGACTCGGCCGGGGCGGCCGACCAGCGCCTGGAGGACGTCGTCGAGGGCACCGGCACGATCGCGATGCTCGCCGCCACCGCCGGCGCGAGCGTCCAGGCGATCGACTGCCCGGAGGCCGGGCCGGCCGAGCTGCACGACGCGCTCGACGACGCGAGCGTCGACGCCGCCCTCACGCTGGGCTGGCGGCTCGCCGACGCGGCCGCCAACGAGGGCGTCGACCTGCTCGTGCTCGCCTCCTGCGGGGCGGGCTCCGACGCCGCCGCGGCGGCCGTCGTGGCGGTGCTCACCGGCGGCGAGCCGGCCGCCCTGCTCGGCCGGGTGACCAACGCGGCCGGCTTCGTCGACGACGCGGCCTGGATGCGCAAGGTCGCCGCGGTCCGCGACGCCCGGCACCGCATCCGCGCCCGCAGCCGCGACCCGCACGCGATCCTGTCGATGCTGGGCGGCGGCGACCTCGCGGTCGCCACCGGCCTGCTCATCGGCGCCGCCTCCCGGAAGCTGCCGATCATGGTCGACGGCCCGGTCGGCGTCGCCGCCGGCCTGGTCGCCCGCGACTACGGCGCGCAGACCCGGCACTGGCTGCTCATGCCCGACCACGGCGACAACCCGACCGTGAAGCTCGCCGCCGACGTGCTCGGCGTCACCCCGTTCCTGTCGCTCAAGCTCGGCCTGGGCGAGGGCGCGACGGCCCTGGCGGCGCTCCCGCTGGTCAACACGGCGCTGACGGTCGCCGCGGCCACCCCGGCCGCGCCCCCGCCGCCGCCCGACGAGCTCAGCGAGCAGGAGCGGATCGAGGCGGAGATCCAGCGGGTGGTGGCCGACTCGCCGACCGCGGAGATGCCGTACGTGAAACCGTCGTGGGAGGTCTGAGGCTCGCCCTGAGCCTGTTCACGGTCGCGCCGGTCCGGGCCGACCGCTTCGACCGCGCCACGGCCCGGGTGGCGATGGCGCTGGCGCCGCTGGCCGGCGCCCTGCTCGGCCTGGTCCTGGGCCTGCTTGGATGGGCCGCGGTGGCGCTGGGCGCGGCGCCCCTGCTGACGGCGGCGCTGCTGGTGGGGGCGGCGGTGCTGCTGACGCGAGCGCTGCACGTCGACGGGCTGGCGGACGTGGCGGACGGCCTGGGCTCCTACGCGCCGCCGGACCGCGCCCTGGAAATCATGAAAAAGTCGGACATCGGCCCATTCGGTGTGGCGGCCATCGCACTGGTACTGCTGGTCGACGCGGCGGCGCTTTCATCGATCATTTCCGGCATTTCCGATTTGTCCGGCGCAAGTGCGAGCGGCGCGGGAGCGGGCGGCGGCGTGAGCGGCGGCGCGGACGGGGCCGGCGGCGCGGGCGGCGGCACAGGCGTGGGCGGGGCCGAAGCGGGCGGCGGCGGGGCGGTGGACGCGTTCCTCGGTGCGCTCGACCGCATGCCGGGCGCGCTGCACGTCGTGCTGGTGGTCGTCGTCGCGTTCGCCGCCGGGAGGCTCGCCGCGACCGTCGCGTGCCGGCGGGGGCTGCCGGCCGCCCGGGCCGAGGGCCTGGGCGCGCTCGTCGCGGAGACCGTCCCGCTGCCCTTGATCGCCGTGTCCGCGCTGGTCATCGCCGGGCTCGCCGGACTCGTCGACCCCGTCCGCGGGCCGGTCGCGGTCGGCGCCGCCGTGGCCGTCGCCTGGGGACTCACGGCCCATGCGCGGCGGCGGTTCGGCGGGGTCACCGGGGACGTCATCGGCGGGGCCGTCGAGCTCTCCACCATGGCCGCGCTCGTGGTGCTCGCCACCGCGTGAGGCCCCGCCGGGGCGGGGCCTCGCAGCGGGTCAGCGGACGGAGGACTTCACGAACGGGGGCTTCACGACGCGCACCTGGGAGCGCCGGCCGCGCACGTCGAGGGCCACCTCGTCGCCCTCGCCAACGCCCGACGCCGTGTCGATCAGCGCCAGGCCGATGCCGACCTTGCGGGTCGGCGAGAACGTGCCGCTCGTCACCTCCCCGATCGGGGTGTCGCCCGCGAGGACCGTCATGTGGGCCCGCGGGATGCCCCGGTCGAGGGCCTCGATCCCCCACAGCAGGCGCCGCGGCCCGGCCTCCTTCTCGGCGGTCAGCGCCTCCCGGCCCCAGAACTCCGGCTTCTTCCAGCCCACCGCCCACCCGGCGCGGGCCTGGACGGGGCTGATCTCCAGGGAGAGGTCCTGGCCGTGCAGCGGGTAGCCCATCTCGGTCCGCAGCGTGTCGCGGGCGGCCAGGCCGCACGGGCGGGCCCCGGCCCCGACGATCGCGTCCCACAGGGTGTGGGCGTCGTGGGACGGCACGACCAACTCGTAGCCGTGCTCGCCGGTGTAGCCGGTGCGGCAGACCACGACGTCCGTGCCGGCGTAGGCGGAGACGGTGAAGCTCATGTAGTCGTGGTCGGTCGGCAGGTGCAGGCCGGCCAGCAGTTCGGCCGAGCGGGGGCCCTGCACGGCGAGGACGGCGAACAGCTCGTGCTGTTCGACGACCGAGATGCCGTTCGGGGCGGCGGCGGCGAGCCGGCCCACCACCTCGGCGGTGTTGGCCGCGTTGGGGATGAGGAACACGTCGTCGTCGCCGAACCGGTACGCGATGAGGTCGTCCACCACGCCCCCGTCCTCGGCGAGGCACAGGGTGTACTGCGCCTGGCCCGCGGCGATGCGGTCGAGGTCGTTGCTGAGGCAGCGGTTCACGAACGCGGCGGCGCTCCGGCCGCGCACCCGGGCCTTGCCCAGGTGGGACACGTCGAAGACGCCCACATCCTCCCGGACGGCGGTGTGCTCCTTGAGCACGCCACCCCCGGCGTACTCCAAGGGCATCTCCCAGCCACCGAACGCCGCGAACTTGGCACCGAGCGCCGCATGGCGGTGATACAACGCGGGGTGCCGCAAGGGTTGGGTCATGTCCGCAACCTATCGCGTTGGTTATCGTGTCCAGCACCCGATTCGGCGGCATGCTGAAGCTGCGGTGAACGCACCGAGACGACACCATCAGTGATGTGGAGCCCGAGTGACCTCCCTGACCCTGGCCGACACCGACCCAGCCGAGCTCGCCGTCGACGCCGTCGTCATCGGCGTGTACGCCCACGAGGGCGGCGATGCCAAGCTGCTGCTCGCCCCCGGCGCCGAGCGCGTCGCCGCGGCGTTCAGCGACCGGCCGGGCGGCGGGCTGGCCGAGACCCTGCGCGTCCTCGGCGCGACCGGCGCCGTCGGCGAGGTGACGAAGCTCGCCGCATTCGGCGCCGTCGCCGCGCCCCTGGTGGTGGCCGTCGGCCTCGGCCCGGAGCCCGCCGGCGCCGCCCCGGCGGCGGAGACCCTGCGCCGGGCGGCCGGCGCGGCGGCCCGGGCCCTGGCCGGGTCGGCCTCGGCCGCCCTGGTGCTACCGGTGGCCGACCGCGACGGCGGGACCGACGCCGAGCTCACGGCGGGTGTCCGGGCCGTGGCCGAGGGCGCGCTGCTGGGCGCCTACCGCTTCGCGGGGTACAAGACCAAGGCGGCCGCGGGACGCCGCGAGCCGCTGCGCAAGGCCCTGGTACACGTGCCGGACACCGCCTCGAAGGCGGCCAAGGCGGCGCTCAAGCGCTCGGTCACCGTGGCCGCCGCGGTGGCGCGCACCCGCGACTGGATCAACACCGCCCCCAACGAGCTGCGCCCGCCGCAGTTCGCCGACGCGGTGGCCGCGGCGGCCGGCGAGGTGTCCCTGTCGGTGTCGGTGCTCGACGAGAAGGCGCTCGCGAAGCAGGGGTACGGCGGCATCCTGGCCGTCGGCCTGGGGTCGGCCGCGGCACCGCGGCTGGTCCGCATCGCCTACGAGCCGGCCGGCGCGACCCGGCGGGTGGCGCTCGTCGGCAAGGGCATCACCTTCGACACCGGCGGCGTGTCGATCAAGCCGGCGGCCGGCATGTGGGAGATGAAGTCCGATATGTCCGGGGCGGCGGCGGTCGCCGCGGCGATGATCGCGATCGCCCAGCTCAAGCCCAAGGTGGCCGTGGTCGGCTATGCCCCGATGGCCGAGAACATGGCCTCCGGCAGCGCGTACCGGCCGGGTGACGTCGTGTCGATGTACAACGGCAAGCAGGTCGAGGTGCTCAACACCGACGCCGAGGGGCGCATGATCCTGGGCGACGCCATCGCCCGGGCCTGCGAGGACGAGCCCGACTACCTGTTCGAGGTGTCGACGCTCACCGGCGGCCAGGTCATCGCGCTCGGCAAGCGGATCTCCGGGGTCATGGGCACGCCGGAGCTGTGCGAGCGGGTCCGGGAGGCCGGCGAGCGCACCGGCGAGCCGATGTGGCCGATGCCGCTGCCCGAGGACGTCCGCAAGGGCATGGAGTCGGACGTGGCGGACATCTCACAGGTCAACGCGGGCATGGACCGGGCCGGCCACATGCTGCAGGGCGGGGTGTTCCTGTCCGAGTTCGTGGCCGAGGGCGTCCAGTGGGCCCACATCGACATCGCCGGCCCCAGCTACCACGCCGGCGAGCCGTTCGGCTACTGGAGCAAGGGTGGCACCGGCGTGTCGGTGCGCACCCTGATCGACCTGGTCGAGGAGATCGCCGGCGAGCGGTAGTGCTAGGTGGCGCGCTTGTTGCGTGCGTTGTAGTCGCGCATCCGCTGCGGATAGCCGACCAGCGCCGTGTCGTAGATCGGCATGCTCAGGCGGTGCGCGAACTGGCGCGCCGCCTGAGGGCTCTCCATGCGCCGGCGGGTCCACTCGCCGTCATGGGCGATGAGCAGAAGTGTCGTCTCCGTCACGGTCGTGCGCGGTTCGATGAAGCCCTCGACCCCGCGCCGGGACCGCACGAACTCCTCGAGGTGGGCGAGATCCTCACGGCTCGCGGTGCGCCCACCGGCCGCCGGCCTGCGTCGGCGAAACCATGCCACGATCGCTCCTCCTCTATGAGTTGGCGCCCAGCGTACGACGGCGGGGCATGTATGCAGTGTCCCAGTCGCCGCCCGTGGGGGCACCTACCGTCGCAGGCGGGCAGCGCAAGTGACAAGATGGCCAAGGATCGTCATGCGAAGGGCGAACCCCGCATTCGCACCGCCACGGGTCACCGGGCCCGTGCATCACCTGGGAGAATTCGTGAGCGACCCACACGCCAACTCCTTCGACGTCCTGATCCTGGGCGGCGGCAGCGGCGGCTACGCGGCCGCGTTCCGCGCCGCGCAGCTCGGCCTCTCCGTCGCGCTGGTCGAGAAGGACAAGCTGGGCGGCACCTGCCTGCACCGCGGCTGCATCCCGACCAAGGCGCTCCTGCACGCCGGCGAGGTCGCCGACGCGGCACGCGAGGCGGACCAGTTCGGCATCCAGGCCACGTTCAACGGCGTCGACATGAAGGCGGTCAACGCCTACAAGGACGGCGTGGTCACGAAGCTGTACAAGGGCCTCCAGGGCCTGGCCAAGGCACGCAAGGTGCAGCTGATCGAGGGCGAGGGCCGCCTGGTGGCGCCCGACGCCGTCGAGGTCGGCGGCACGCGGTACTCGGCGAAGAACATCGTCCTGGCCACCGGGTCGTACTCGAAGACCCTCCCGGGCCTGGTCGTCGACGGCGAGCGGGTGATCACCAGCGAGCACGCGCTGAACCTCGACCACGTGCCGGCGTCCGCGGTGATCCTCGGCGGCGGCGTCATCGGCTGCGAGTTCGCGAGCGCCTGGAAGTCCTTCGGCGTCGACGTGACGATCGTCGAGGCCCTCCCGCGGCTGCTCGCGGTCGAGGACGAGGCCAGCTCGAAGGCGGTGGAGCGCGCGTTCCGCAAGCGCGGCATCGCGTTCAAGGTCGGCAAGCCGTTCGAGGACGTCAAGCACACCGACGGCGGGGTCCGGGTGAGCATCCAGGGCGGCGAGACGATCGAGGCGGAGCTGCTGCTCGTCGCCGTCGGCCGCGGCCCGACGACCGCCAACCTGGGATACGAGGAGCAGGGCGTCAAGATGGAGCGCGGGTTCGTCCTCACCGACGAGCGGCTGCGCACCTCGGTGCCCGGCGTCTACGCCGTCGGCGACATCGTGCCGGGTGTCCAGCTCGCCCACCGGGGCTTCCAGCAGGGCATCTTCGTGGCCGAGGAGATCGCCGGCCAGCACCCGCAGGTGATCGACGAGGCGGGCATCCCCCGCGTGACGTACTCCGAGCCGGAGGTCGCCTCGGTCGGCCTCAACGAGTCGAAGGCCCGCGAGCTGCACGGCGACAACGTCGAGACGGTGCAGTACGACCTCACCGGCAACGGCAAGAGCCAGATCCTCAAGACCGCCGGCTTCGTGAAGCTGGTCCGGGTCAAGGACGGCCCGGTCGTCGGCGTCCACATGGTGGGCGCCCGGGTCAGCGAGCTCATCGGCGAGGCCCAGTTGATCTACAACTGGGAGGCGTTCCCGGGCGACGTCGCCCCGCTCGTGCACATGCACCCCACGCAGAACGAGGCTCTCGGTGAGGCGCACCTGGCGCTCGCCGGCAAGCCGCTCCACGTCCACTAAGAACCTTTAGGAGTAGTTTCAGATGCCGGTATCGGTCACCATGCCCCGGCTGGGCGAGAGCGTCACCGAGGGAACCGTCACCCGCTGGTTGAAGCAGGAAGGCGACCAGGTCGAGGCCGACGAGCCGCTGCTCGAGGTCTCCACCGACAAGGTCGACACCGAGATCCCGTCGCCGGCGGCCGGCGTCCTCACGCGCATCGTCGTGCAGGAGGACGAGACCGCCGAGGTTGGCGCCGAGCTCGCCGTGATCGGCGACGGCGCGGAGGGCGGGTCCGGCGGCGCTGCCGCCCCCGCTGAGGCCGCCGAGGCCGAGCCGGAGCCCGCACAGGAGCCCGAGGCGCCGGCCGCCGCGCCCGAGCCGCAGGCCGCCGCGCCGCAGGCCACCGGTGGCGGCGAGGGCACCGCGGTGAAGATGCCCGCGCTCGGCGAGAGCGTCACCGAGGGCACCGTCACCCGCTGGCTCAAGCAGGTCGGCGACCAGATCGAGGCCGACGAGCCGCTGCTCGAGGTCTCCACCGACAAGGTCGACACCGAGATCCCGTCGCCGGTCGCCGGCACGCTGCTGGAGATCAAGGTCCAGGAGGACGAGACCGTCGAGGTCGGCGCCGACCTGGCCGTGATCGGGGCCGCGGGCGGTGCCCCGGCCGCCGCCGCGCCCGCGAAGGCGGAGCCCAAGCCGGAGCCGAAGGCCGAGCCCAAGGCCGAGCCCAAGCCGGAGCCGAAGGTCGCCGCGCCGAAGGTGGCCGAGCCGCAGCCCGCGGCCGGCGCCCCGGTCGAGGCCGGCCCGGCGACGAGCGTCACCGCCGGCGGCAACGGCAAGGTGGAGGGCGACGAGGCCGGCTACGTCACGCCGCTGGTCCGCAAGCTCGCCGCCGAGCACGGCGTCAACCTGGCCGGCCTGGCCGGCACGGGCGTCGGCGGCCGCATCCGCAAGCAGGACGTCCTCGACGCCGCGGCCAAGGCCAAGGCGGCCGCGGCGAAGCCGGTCGTGGCCCCCGCCGCGGCGCCGGCCGCGACCAAGGCGGCACCGGCCCCCAAGGCGGCGCCGAGCCCGCTGCGTGGCCAGACCCAGAAGCTGACCCGCATGCGCGCGCTCATCGCCCGCCGCATGGTCGAGTCGCTGCAGGTCTCGGCCCAGCTCACGACGGTCGTCGAGGTCGACGTGACCCGGGTCGCGAAGCTGCGGGCGCAGGCCAAGGACCAGTTCCTCGCCACCCACGGCGTGAAGCTGTCGTTCCTGCCGTTCTTCGCCCTGGCCGCGGTCGAGGCCCTGCGGGTGCACCCGTCGGTGAACTCCTCGATCGACCTGGAGGCCGGCACTGTCACGTACCACGACGCCGAGCACCTGGGCATGGCGGTCGACACCGAGAAGGGCCTGATCGTCCCGGTCATCAAGCACGCGGGCGACCTCAACCTCGGCGGCCTGGCCAAGCGCATCGCCGACGTGGCCGACCGCACCCGCACCAACAAGCTCAACCCGGACGACATCACCGGCGGCACGTTCACGCTGACCAACACCGGCAGCCGCGGCGCGCTGTTCGACACGCCGATCATCAACCAGCCGCAGGTGGCCATCCTGGGCACCGGCGCGGTCGTGAAGCGCGCGGTCGTCGTCAACGACCCCGACCTGGGTGAGATCATCGCGCCGCGGTCGATGGTGTACCTCGCCCTGTCGTACGACCACCGCATCGTCGACGGCGCCGACGCCGCCCGCTTCCTCACCACGGTGAAGGAGCGGCTGGAGGCCGGCCACTTCGAGGCCGACCTGGGCCTGTAGGCCCGCACGCCCGATCGAAGGGACGTCCCGCCGGGTGCGGGGCGTCCCTTCGGCATTTCCGGGAATGATGGAGCCCATGCAGATCGTGATCGCGGGAGCGTCCGGGTTCCTCGGCAAGCGGCTGGTGCCGCACCTGCGCCGGTCCGGCCACGAGGTGACCCGGCTCGTCCGCCGGCCGCCGCGCGCCGCCGACGAGGTGGAGTGGGACCCGGTCGCCGAGTTCGTCGACACGGCGCTGATCCAGCGGGCCGACGCGGTGATCAACCTGGCCGGCGCCGGGGTCGGCGACCGGCGGTGGACCGCGCAGTACAAGCGGGTCCTGGTGGCCAGCCGGGTCGACAGCACCGGGACGCTGGCCCGGGCGGTCGCGGCCGCCGAGCCGCGGCCGCGGGTGCTGCTCAGCGCGTCGGGCGTCGGCTACTACGGCGACACCGGCGACGAGGCCGTGGACGAGCGTGCCCCGGCCGGCGACTCGTTCCTCGCGGACCTGTGCAAGGTGTGGGAGGCCGCGACCGAGCCCGCCGAGTTGGCCGGCACCCGGGTCGCGCTGCTGCGCACGGGCCTGCCGCTGGCGCGCGACGGCGGGCTGCTGCGGCCGTTGTACGTCCAGTTCCAGCTGTTCGGGGGCGGCCGGATGGGCAGCGGCCGGCAGTACTGGCCGTGGATATCGGTCCCGGACTGGCTGGAGGCGGTGACGTTCCTGCTCGACCACGACGTCTCCGGGCCGGTCAACCTCACCGGCCCGGAGCCCGTGCGTAACGCGGAGTTCGCCGACGCCCTCGCCGCCGAGCTGCGCCGCCCGCACCTGTTCCCGGTGCCGGGCCTCGCGCTGCGGACGGTCGCGGGTGAGTTCGCGGGCGAGGCCCTGGCCAGCCAGCGGGTGCTTCCGGCGGTACTGACCGAGCAGGGCTTCGTCTTCCGCCACCCGACCGTCCGCCAGGCCCTGGCCTGGGCCGTCCGCGCCTAACAGACGGAGTCGGCGATCACCCAGTAGTTCGCGCCGGTCTGCTGGAGGCCGTGCGTGGTGAACACGTTGTAGAGGCCCATGCTCTGGTTCGAGCCGTTGGCGTAGACGTAGCCGCCGCTCATGTGGGCGCGCCCGGCGCTGACGTGCGCGTAGTTGGAGGCGCGGACGCAAGGGCCCGCAGTCGGGGACGGGGTCGGCGACGCCGTCGGCGAGGCGGTCGGGGACACGGTCGGCGACGCGGTCGGCGACGCCGTGCCGTTGTCGAGGCCCCAGTCCTTCGCCTGGTAGTACGACGAGCAGATGGTGTCCTTGTAGTAGGTCCCGGCGGTGCCGCACTGCTCCGTCGCGCTGCCCGGGTCGACGGGTGTGGCGTGGGTCATGCCGGACACGAGGTACACCTTCACCTTGTCGCCGTAGTCGGACAGCGACGTGCCGCCGGGCAGCGACGCCGTCGAGGTCGGGGTCTGGGACACGCCGAGCACGTTGGTCCACTGGTCGCGCAGCTCGGTGGCGTTGGCCGGGGCGACCGTGGTGTCCGAGGTGCCGTGCCAGATCGCGACCCGCGGGCGGGCGCCCGAGTAGCCGGAGTACGCGGCGCGGACCAGGTCGCCCCACGCCGCCGGGGTCTTGTCGACGCCGGGGTTCATGCAGCTGTACGCGTTGAGCGTCGACGTCGCGCAGCGGTACGCGATGCCAGCCATGATGGCGCCGCCGGCGAACACGTCGGGGTACGTGGCGAGCATCACGGCGGTCATCGCGCCGCCGGCGGAGAGGCCGGTGACGTAGACCCGGGACGCGTTCACGCCATAGTTGGCCACGGCGTAGTCGACCATCTGCCGGATCGACAGCGCCTCGCCGCCACCGCGGGCCGTGTCGCCCGTCTCGAACCAGTTGAAGCAGCTGGTGGCATTGTTGGCCGACTTCTGCTCGGGCAGGACCAGGGCGAACTTCCACAGGTCGGCGTACTTGCGCCAGCCCGCGTTGGTGAAGTAGTCGGTGGCGTTCTGGGTGCAGCCGTGCATCGCCACCACCAGCGGCGCGCCGCTGGGCATGCCGTCGGGGCGATAGCTGTACATCGTGAGGTTGCCGGGGTTGGAGCCGAAGCTCGCGACGCTGGTCAGGCTGGCGGCGTAGGCGGGCGAGGCGGCGACGGTGAGGCCGGTGGCGGCCGCGACCATCGCGAGCAACGGCAGGATCAGGCGCAACATCCTGGGCATGGCGGTGCCCTTTCCGGAAGGGAGACGTTGTGGGGAGCACCACGCTAGGTGTGAACTTCGACGCATCACTATGTCCGGAAGCCACACATTCCAGGCCTGGCGAGTTGACCGGGCCGCGGGGTTAGGCTGCATCCGTGACCAGCACTCTTGGGCTACAGATCGTCAGGGCGGGACTCGTCGACTACGAGGCCGCCCTGGCCGAACAGCGGCGGATCCACGAGGCCGTCGCCGACGGCGCGCAATCCGACACGGTGCTGCTGCTCGAGCACCCGAGCGTCTACACGGCCGGCAAGCGGACCGAGCCGGCCGACCGGCCGTTCGACGGCACGCCGGTGATCGACGTCGACCGCGGCGGGAAGATCACCTGGCACGGGCCGGGCCAGCTGGTGGGCTACCCGATCATCCGGCTCGCCGACCCGGTCGACGTGGTCGCCTACGTGCGGCGGATGGAGCAGCTGCTCATCGACGTCTGCGCCGAGTTCGGGCTGGCGACGGTCCGCGTCGACGGCCGCAGCGGCGTGTGGGTGCCGGCCGACGAGCGCGGCCCCGACCGCAAGGTCGCCGCGATCGGGATCCGGGTGGCGCGCGGGGTGACCCTGCACGGGTTCGCGCTGAACGCCGACTGCGACCTGTCGCGGTACGACATCTTCGTCCCCTGTGGCATCCGGGACGCCGGCGTGACCTCGCTCTCCGCCGAGCTGGGCCGCGACGTCACCGTCGAGGAGGTCCTGCCGGTCGTCGAGCGGCACCTCACGACGCTGTACTGACGCGGTAGGCCACGACCGGGATCACCTCCGGGTCGACGTCGTCGAGGCGGTCCCCGTCCTCGTCGCACCGGAAGCCGAAGAGTGCGTGCATCGACCGGCAGGTCAGGTCCGCGTCGTCGCCGGACCGCTCGAACGGCAGCGGCTCGCCCTCGTCCTCGCGGACCGCCGGGTCGGGGCAGACGCTGCGCAGGCGCACCCCGCTGCCGTCGCGCCACAGGCCGTAGCTGCACCACTCGGCGTCGCCGTGCGCGGCGTGGAGGTACACGTTGCGCCGCCGCGTCGCCGCGAGGACCACCGGGTCGAGCTCGGACGGCCGCCGGGGCGTCAGGTGCCAGCTGCAGACCAGGTCGAGGCCGGCGAAGCAGCCGACGTAGACCACGCCGGCCGGCGGGTTCAGCGCGTCGCGCAGCAGCACGTCGCCGATCTCCTCGACGTCCGCCGCCGGGAAGAGCCGCTCGGCGAGGGCTCTCGTGGCGGGCTTGTCCAGCACCGGGCAGGCCCGCAGTACATCGATCGGATTGCCGTCGGCGAAGACCACCAACGTGTCGTTCAGCGCCACACCTGAGGTGGTTACCGGACCCGAGTATTCAGAAACCTCGCGAACGTGA
Source organism: Dactylosporangium sp. NPDC005572 (assembly GCF_040605515.1). Lineage (NCBI taxonomy): Bacteria > Bacillati > Actinomycetota > Actinomycetes > Micromonosporales > Micromonosporaceae > Dactylosporangium > Dactylosporangium sp. NPDC005572. The sequence goes on from NZ_JBEXCY010000005.1 coordinate 16,476, forward strand.
CGTCAATCGCGTTCCCAGCGCTTGGGCAAGCACCCGGCGTAGTCTTCGTCAGGTGACCGCCGTTGTTCCCGAAGGTCGTCGTCTGCTGCGCATCGAGGCGCGAAACGCGGAGACGCCGATTGAGCGCAAGCCACCGTGGATCAAGGTCTCGGCGAAGATGGGACCCGAATACACGCATCTGCGGGGCCTCGTCCAACGCGAGGGCCTCCACACGGTCTGCCAGGAAGCCGGCTGTCCCAACATCTACGAGTGCTGGGAAGACCGCGAGGCGACGTTCCTCATCGGCGGCGACCAATGCACGCGTCGTTGTGACTTCTGTCAGATCGACACTGGGAAGCCGGCCGAGTTCGACGCGGACGAGCCGCGGCGGGTGGCCGAGTCGGTGGCGACGATGGGCCTGAGGTACGCCACCGTGACCGGCGTCGCCCGCGACGACCTGCCCGACGGGGGCGCGTGGCTCTACGCGGAGACCGTCCGGCAGATCCACGGGCTGGTCGACGGCTGCGGCGTCGAGCTGCTGATCCCGGACTTCAACGGCGACCCGGCGCTGCTCGCCGAGGTGTTCGCCGCCCGGCCCGAGGTCCTCGCGCACAACGTCGAGACGGTGCCGCGGATCTTCAAGCGGATCCGGCCCGCGTTCCGGTACGAGCGCTCGCTCGACGTGATCACGCAGGCGCGCGCCGCCGGGCTGGTCACCAAGTCGAACCTGATCCTGGGGCTCGGCGAGGAGCGTGCCGAGGTCACCCAGGCGCTGCGGGACCTCTACGAGGCCGGGTGCGAGCTGGTGACCATCACGCAGTACCTCCGGCCGACGCCCCGCCACCACCCGGTCGAGCGCTGGGTGAAGCCCGAGGAGTTCGTCGAGCTGCGCGAGGAGGCCGAGCAGATCGGCTTCGCGGGCGTGCTCAGCGGGCCGCTGGTGCGCTCCTCCTACCGGGCCGGGCGGCTGTACCGCCAGGCGCTGGACAGCCGGGCGCTGAAGGCTTGACCGCGTCCCACTAGACTCGGTGGTATGGCAAAGGCCCAGGAGCCGGAGAAGGTCGGGTTCTTCACCCGGCTGAAGCAGATCGGCATGGTGTTCTCGTTCACCGCAAAGCGGGACAAGGTGTTCCTGCCGCTGGTGATCACGGTGATCGCGGTGCCGCTCATCGCGGTCGGCGTGCTGTTCGGCATCGGCGTGCTGTCCTGGATCTGGCTGCCGATGGGCATCCTGCTGGCCCTGCTGGGCACGGTCATCGTGCTCAACCTCCGCTCGCAGAAGGCGATGATGAAGGAGGCCGAGGGCCAGCCCGGCGCGGCCGCCTCGATCATCGAGAACATGCGCGGCGACTGGCGGGTCACCCCCGCCGTGGCGTCGACGACGCAGTTCGACATGGTGCACCTGATCATCGGGCGGCCGGGCGTCATCCTCCTCGGCGAGGGCAACCCGAGCCGGGTCAAGGGCCTGATCAACCAGGAGCGCCGCCGGCTGGTCAAGGTGATCGGCAACGCCGAGCTGCGCGACTTCATGATCGGCAACGAAGAGGGGCAGCTGCCCCTGGCCAAGCTGCGCAGCACGTTGATCCGGCTGCCGCGCACGATCACCGGCAAGGACGTCAACGCCCTCGACAAGCGGCTCAAGGCCCTGTCGGCCCGCCCGCAGATGCCGCGGGGCGCCATGCCGAAGAACATGAAGCCGCCGAAGGGCGCCTTCAAGGCGATGCGCGGCCGCTAGGCCTGCCTAGGCGCTGACCACGACGGAGCCCGCGGCCTTGTCATGAAGGCCGCGCTGGTTCGAGTCCATGATCAGTGCGGTGACCAGCGGCAGCATCACGACGCCGCGCAGCAGCGCCCGCGGCACGCCCAGCGCGGTGCCTGTGTCCAGCGACACACAGCGGATGCGCATCAGCTTCATGCCGACGGTCTGCGTGAAGAAGCCGACGAACAGCGCGTACTCGACCACGAGAATGCCCGGGGCGAGCCACGGCTCCCGGACCGGGTCGGCGAACGCGCCCGCGATGAGCAGGCACAGCAGCCAGTCGATGAGCAGGGCACCGAAGCGCCGCGAAAGCGCGGCCTGGACGTGTTCCACGGCGGCCCAGACTACCGAACCGCTGTTGGTCTCCTCACTCCCTGCTCACGGTTGGCGAAACACAGCGGAAACAATTGGGACACGCATGGGCAATCGCACGGTTCTACGGTCGCGACCAACCAGCCACCTTCACACTGAAGTGATCACCAGACTGGTTAGGCCTGCGACCTGGAGGACGAGTGTTCGCCAATTCTGACGAGCTGCTGCGATACGTGAAGGACGAGGGCGTCCGCTTCGTCGACGTGCGCTTCTGTGACCTGCCGGGTGTCATGCAGCACTTCAATGTCCCGGTGGAGTCGTTCGACGAGTCGGTGTTCAGCGACGGCCTGGCGTTCGACGGCTCGTCGATCCGTGGCTTCCAGGCGATCCACGAGTCGGACATGCTGCTGCTGCCGGACCCGACGTCGGCCTTCATCGACCCGTTCCGGGTCGAGAAGACCCTGGCGCTGAACTTCTTCATCCACGACCCGTTCACCCGCGAGGCCTACTCGCGTGACCCGCGCAACGTGGCGAAGAAGGCCGAGGCGTACCTCAAGTCGAGCGGCATCGCCGACACCGCCTACTTCGGCCCCGAGGCCGAGTTCTACATCTTCGACTCGATCCGGCACGAGACCTCGGCGAACCAGGCCTACTACTACATCGACTCGATCGAGGGCTGGTGGAACTCCGGCAAGGACGAGCCGGGCGGCAACCGGGGTTACAAGACCGCCTACAAGGGCGGCTACTTCCCGGTCCCGCCGGTCGACCACTACGCCGACCTGCGTGACCAGATCGTGCAGAAGCTGCTGGGCGCCGGCTTCGTCGTCGAGCGCTCGCACCACGAGGTCGGCACCGCCGGCCAGGCCGAGATCAACTACAAGTTCTCGACCCTGCTGCACGCGGGCGACCAGCTCCAGCTGTTCAAGTACATCGTGAAGAACACGGCGTGGGCCGCCGGCAAGACGGCGACCTTCATGCCGAAGCCGCTCTTCGGCGACAACGGCTCGGGCATGCACACCCACCAGTCGCTGTGGCTGGGTGGCGAGCCGCTGTTCTACGACGAGGCCGGCTACGGCGGCCTGTCGGACACGGCCCGCTGGTACATCGGCGGCCTGCTGCACCACGCCCCGTCGCTGCTCGCCTTCACCAACCCGACGGTCAACTCGTACCGCCGCCTGGTGCCGGGCTACGAGGCGCCGGTCAACCTGGTGTACTCGCAGCGCAACCGCTCGGCCTGCACCCGCATCCCGGTCACGGGCACCAACGCGAAGGCCAAGCGCGTCGAGTTCCGCGTCCCGGACCCGTCGGCCAACGTCTACCTGGCGTTCGCGTCGATGCTGATGGCCGGCCTGGACGGCATCAAGAACAAGATCGAGCCGCCGGCCCCGATCGACAAGGACCTGTACGACCTCCCGCCGGAGGAGGTCGCCAACGTCAAGCAGGTCCCGGGCTCGCTGCCCGAGGTGCTGGACTCGCTGGAGGCCGACCACGGCTTCCTCCTCGAGGGCGGCGTGTTCACCCAGGACCTGGTGGACACCTGGATCTCGTACAAGCGCGCCAACGAGGTCGACCCGGTGCGCCTGCGCCCGACCCCGCACGAGTTCGCGATGTACTACGACGTGTGACCTGCCCGGTCCCACAGGTTCTGGCACGAGCGGCCCGCCCCTTTCCGGGGGCGGGCCGCTCCGCGTTTCGGCCCGGCGTCGCGACTACCGAGGGCGGATCATGGGCCGCGCCGCGACGATGTGGGCCATGATCCCGAAGGGTTCTGGTACCCAGGGATACCAAAAGTCTTCGCGATCACGGCCGCCGGCGGCGGGTCAGGAGGGGTGGTAGATCCGCTCGACGGCCTGGCGGGCGTGTCTGGCCACGCGGAGGTACTCGTCCAGGAACTCCTGGGGCTCCGCGCCGTGGCCCAGGACGCGGGCCGCGGCGGCCAGGTCGGGGCCCTGTCTCGGGAGCTGGTCCGAGGCGCGGCCGCGGACCAGCGTCATCAGGTTGCGGACCTGGGACGCCTGGCGCCAGGCCGCGCGCAGGGCCGCGGCGTCGGGCTCGGTGACCAGGTCGGCCGCGGCGGCGGCCGACAGCGCCTCCAGGGTGCGGGTGGTGCGCAGGGGCGGGATCGTCGAGCCGTGGCGGAGCTGGAGGAGCTGGACCGTCCACTCCACGTCGGTCAGGCCGCCGCGGCCCAGCTTGGTGTGCGTGGCGGGGTCGGCGCCGCGCGGGAGGCGCTCACTGTCGACGCGGGCCTTCAGCCGGCGGATCTCGTGGATCTGCTCGCGGCTCAGGCCGCCGTCGGGGTAGCGCTTCGTGTCGGCGATGGCCAGGAAGCGGGCGGCCAGGTCCGCGTCGCCGGCCACGTAGCGGGCGCGGAGCAGGGCCTGCGCCTCCCAGACCGACGACCAGCGGGTGTAGTACTGGCGGTACGCCCCCAGGCTGCGCACCAGCGGGCCCTGGCGGCCCTCCGGGCGCAGGTCGGCGTCTACGCCCAGGGGCGGGTCGTGGGCCGGGCGGGCCAGCAGGCGGCGCAGCTCCTCCGCCACCGTCAGGGCGGCCCCGCTGGCGGCGTCGTCGGCCATGCCCGGGGGCGGCTCGTAGACGAACAGGACGTCGGCGTCGGACGGGTAGCTGGTCTCGTGGCCGCCCAGCCGGCCCATGCCGATGATCGCGAACGGCAGCGGGGTGGCGAGGGCGGCGGTGACGCCGAGGGTGGCCCGGAGCGTGGCGTCGATGACGGCGGACAGGGCCGTGCCGACCTCCGTGACGTCGAGCAGGCCCAGCAGGTCGGCGGCGGCGATCCGGAACAGCTCGCGGCGGCGCAGGGCGCGGACCGCGTTGATCGCCGTCTCCGGGTCGGGGTGGCGGGCGGCGGCGGCCGCGAAGCCCTCGGTGAGGGTCTCGGCGGAGCGCGGGACGAGCTCGGTGTCGTCGGCGAGCAGTCGCAGCGCCTCCGGGTCGTGGACGAGCAGCTCGGTCACGTAGCGCGACAGCGCCAGGAGGCGGGCCAGGCGCAGCGCCACCGGGCCCTCGTCGCGCAGCAGCCGCAGGTACCACGGCGTGTTCCCGACCTTCTCCGACACCTGCCGGTAGGCGAGCAGGCCGCGGTCCGGCTCGGGGGCGTCGGCGAACTCGCTGAGCAGCGCCGGCAGCAGCTGCCGCTGGATGGCCGCCGTGCGCGAGACGCCGCCGGTGAGGGCCTGGAGGTGGCGCAGCGCGCCGGCCGGGTCGGCGAAGCCGAGCACCTCCAGGCGGGCGCGGGCGGCGTCGGGCGTGAGCCGCAGCTGCTCGCTGGGCACCCGGGCGACCGCCTCCAGCAGCGGCCGGTAGAACAGCTTGGCGTGCAGCCGGCGGACCTCGCCGGCATGGCGGACCCAGTCGGCGCGGAACGACTCGACGGCGTCGCGGGCGGCGCTCGGGCGGTAGCCGAGGGCGTGCGCGAGCCAGCGCAGCGCGTCCGGGTCGTCGGGCACGGTGTGGGTGCGGCGCAGGCGCTGCAGCTGGAGCCGGTGCTCGACGACGCGCAGGAAGCGGTACGCCCGCAGCAGCGCCTCGCCGTCGGCCAGCCCGACGTAGCCGCCCTCGATGAGCGCCCGCAGCCCGGCGAGGGTCGTGGGGGTGCGCAGCGACTCGTCGCCCCGGCCGTGGACGAGCTGGAGCAGCTGGACGGCGAACTCGATGTCGCGCAGCCCGCCCGGGCCGCGCTTGATCTCGCGCTCGACCTCGGCCCGCGGGATGGCCTCGATGATCCGCCGGCGCATCGCCCGCACCTCGTCGACCGCCTCGGGCCGCTCGGCGGCGGCCCAGATGAGCGGCTGGAGCTCGGCCAGCCACTGCTCCCCCAGGGCCCGGTCGCCGGCGGCCGGGCGGGCCTTGAGCAGGGCCTGGAACTCCCAGGTCTTCGCCCACTTCCGGTAATAGGCGAGGTGGGAGGCGACGGTGCGCACCAGCGTGCCGCGGCTGCCCTCGGGGCGCAGGGCCGCGTCGACCGGCCAGGCGACGAACCCGCAGATCTCCATCATCCGGGCGGCGAGCGCGCTGCCGGCCCGCATCGCGACCTCGACCTCGACGTCGTCGGAGGCCGGCTCGGCGACGAACACCACGTCGACGTCGCTGACGTAGTTGAGCTCCTGGCCGCCGCACTTGCCCATGGCGACCACGGCCAGCCGGCAGGCGGCGGCGTGCTCCGGGGCCTCGGCGACCGCGATGCCGAGCGCGGCCACCAGGGTGGCGTCGGCGAGCTCGGTGAGGCGCCGCATGGTCACCTCGACGTCGGCCGCCGCCGTCAGGTCGGCCGCCACGATCCGCAGGAGTTCCCGCCGGTACCCCTGACGCAGCGACGGGACGGTGGACACCTCGCGGCTCGCGTAGCCGGCCGCGCGGTGGTTCTGCTCGCCCTGGAGCTCCCGCCACTCGCCGGGGTTGGCGACGAGCAGGTCGCCGAGCGTGGCCGACACGCCGAGGACGCCGACGAGCCGGCGGCGCAGCGCCCGGTCGGTGAGGACCTCGGTGCGCAGCTCCTCGCCGGCCGACTCGTAGAGCCGGTGCAGCTGGAAGAGGGCCAGGTCGGGGTCGGCGGCGAAGTACAGGGTGTCGAGCACCGCCGCGGCGTCGTCGTCGATCGGCTTGCCGGCCGCCGGGTCCCACAGCCGCAGGCCCTCCGGCCCGGTCATCAGCTCGGCGCGGTCACCGTCGATGAAGCCGAACCGTGCGAGGTGGGTCGCCATCAACGCGGCCCGAGCAGCGGCAGCGAGCGCAGCCCGCCCTCGCCGTGCGGGGTGCGGCCGAGCGCGACCGCCGCGAACCGCTCCGCGAACGGCCGCCAGACCTCGGCCAGGTCGTCCTGGGCGGCGTCGACGGACTCCAGCAGCTCGACGGCGTCGATGCCGAGCTCGCCCAGCGTGCCGACACCGTCCATCGCCCACGCCGCGAACATCTCGGTGTCGCACTCGATGTGGAACTGCAGGCCCCAGGCCGAGCCGCCGATCCGGAACGCCTGGACCGGGTAGTGCGTCGACGCGGCGAGCAGGACGGCGTTGACGGGCAGCTCGACGATCTCGTCGACGTGCCACTGCAGGACGTCGGGCGCGAACGGCACCGCGGCGAAGACCGGGTCGTTGTCGGCGACGTCGCGGCGGGCGGCGAGGCGCACGCCGATCTCGGGCCCGGCGGAGCTGCGCTCGACCGTGCCGCCGTGGGCCTGCGCGAGCAGCTGCGCCCCGAGACACACCGCCAGCGTCGGTACCTTGTGCCGGACCGCCTTGCGCAGCAGCCCTTCGAGGGCGTCGAACCAGGGGGACGCGCGCTCGCCGGACGCGTCGGGGAAGGCGTCCTGCTCACCGCCCATCACCACGAGCGCCGCGTAGCCGTCCAGGTCGGCCGGGAGGGGGTCGCCGGCGTGCGGGCGGACCACGTCGAGCGTGAGACCGCCGCCGGTCAGCCAGTCCCCGAGCCGGCGCACATCGTCGGTCGGGTCGTTCTCGACCACCAGCGCCACATTGCCCCGCGGAGAACCTTCGATCGTCACGCACCGACAATAACGACCGTGCGACCACTGGAGCCCGGAGACGTCGTCCGGCTGGTGTCCCCGTCCGGCCCGACCCGGCCCGACCGGGTGGCCCGCGGCGTCGAGCTGCTGGAGGGCTGGGGGCTGCGGGTCGAGCTGGCCAAGCACGTGTTCGCCGAGCACGGGTACCTGGCCGGCCGCGACGCCGACCGGCTCGACGACCTCAACGCCGCCCTCGCCGACCCGCGGGTCCGGGCGGTGATCTGCACCCGTGGCGGCTACGGTGCCCAGCGCATCGCCGACGGGGTGCGGTGGGGTGCGCCGAAGCACCTGGTCGGCTTCTCGGACATCACGGCGCTGCAGCTCGCGTTGTGGCGGGTGGCCCGGCGCCCCTCGGTGCACGGTCCGGGGGCGGCGTGGTTCGAGGATCGGCTGCCCGATACTTCCGAAATGTCGCTCCGGTCGGCACTGATGACCGCGGACGAGCTGGTCGTGCCGCGACTGGAGGAGGGTCCACTCATCGAGGGCCCTCCCGTGACCGGCCTGCTGCTGGGCGGCAATCTCACGATGCTCGCGACCACCCTCGGTACGCCGGATATGCCCGATGTATCCGGCGCGATCCTGCTCCTCGAGGACGTCGGCGAGGCGCCCTACCGCCTGGACCGCATGCTGACCCAGCTCATCCGCGCCGGCGCGCTGGACGGCGTGGCCGCCGTGGCGGTCGGGCAGTTCACCGGGTGCGCCGACCATCGGCCGGTCACCGCGTTCGAGGTGCTGGAGGAGCGGCTGCGGCTCCTGGGCTGCCCGGTCCTCGGGGGCCTGCCGATCGGGCACGGCTTCGGGCAGCTCACCGTGGTCGTCGGGGCCACTGCGACGCTCGACACAGCAGTCGGTGTCCTGCGCAGTCGTTCTACGGATGGGTGAGGAAACATCCCTGGGGCAGGATGGCGGTCATGAGTTTTGTGACACCGGGCTTCGGCGGTCTTCGCCGCAAACAGCAGCCGGACCTGCCGCCCGGCCAGTACCTCGCCCACGACTTCCCGGTCCTGTCGGCCGGGCCGACGCCGCGGGTGCGCACCGACCGCTGGGAGTTCGTGATCACCACGGAGGCCGGCGGCCAGCACAAGTGGACGTGGGGCGAGTTCACCGCATTGCCGTACGAGGACGTGACGGTCGACATCCACTGCGTCACGAAGTGGTCGAAACTGCAGACCGGCTGGCGGGGCGTGCCGATCGACACGCTGCTGGAGGACGTGGAGACCGCCGCCGACTACGTCATGGCACACTCCTACGACGGCTACACCACCAACCTGCCGCTGGAGGACCTCCTCGACGGCAAGGCCTGGGTGGCGTACCGCTACGACGACGAGCCGCTGGAGCCCGAGCACGGCGGGCCGGCCCGCCTGCTGGTGCCCCACCTGTACTTCTGGAAGTCCGCGAAGTGGGTGCACGGCCTGCGGATGATGCTCGAGGACGAGCCGGGCTTCTGGGAAGAGGCCGGCTACCACAACTACGGAGATCCATGGCGCGAGCAGCGGTACCAGGGCGACTGAGCGGTCCGGAGCGCAGCGGAGGGCGGCTGACCTGGCGGAAGGCCGTCCTGAAGGAGGTGCGGCAGGAGACGCCGACCGCGCGCACGCTCGTGCTCGACGTCGAGGACTGGCCGGGCCACCTGCCCGGCCAGCACGTGGACGTGCGCCTGACCGCCGAGGACGGGTACACCGCCCAGCGCAGCTACTCGATCGCGTCCGCCACCGGCCTGGAGATCACCGTCCAGCGGCTCGACGACGGCGAGGTCTCGCCGTACCTCACCGACGTGTGGGAGGTCGGCCAGCCGATCGAGCTGCGCGGCCCGATCGGCGGCTGGTTCGTCTGGCGGCCCACCGACCCCGCCCCGGTGCAGCTCATGGCCGGCGGCTCGGGCGTGGTGCCGCTCATGGCCATGATCCGCAGCCGGGCCGAGCACGGCGTGAAGACCCCGTTCCGCCTGCTCTACTCGGTGCGCACGCCGGAGGACGTCATCTACGCCGACGAGCTGCGCCGGCGGGCCCGCGACGACCGCGGGCTCGACGTGCAGTACGTCTACACGCGGGTGCGCGGCAGCCGGGTCGGCGTGGCCGACGTCAACACCCACGCCTGGCCGGCCGACTTCCAGCCGAACGTGTTCGTGTGCGGGCCGACCGGCTTCGTGGAGACGGTGGCGGACATCATGGTGGCGCTCGGCCACGACGCCCGCGGCGTCAAGACCGAGCGCTACGGCTGACCGGCCCTACATGATCCCCAGGTAGCGCTCGCGCTCGTAGGGGGTCACGACCCGCCGGTACTCCTCCCACTCCGTGCGCTTGTTCTTCAGGAAGAAGTCGAAGACGTGCTCGCCGAGGGTCTCGGCGACCAGCTCGGAGCCGGCCATGACGTCGATCGCCTGGGACAGGTTCTCCGGCAGCGTCTCGTAGCCGGCCGCCCGCCGCTCGGCGTCGGTGAGGCCCCACACGTCGTCCTCGGCGCCCGGGGGCAGCTCGTAGCCCTGCTCGATGCCCCGCAGGCCGGCGGCCAGCATCACCGCATACGCCAGGTAGGGGTTGGAGGCCGAGTCGAGCGAGCGGACCTCGACGCGGGCCGAGTTCGGCTTGCCGTAGGCCGGCACGCGGACCAGGGCGGAGCGGTTGGTGTGGCCCCAGCAGACGTACGCCGGGGACTCGGTGATCCGGTTCGGCACCGACTGCGGGAAGAGCCGCTTGTAGGAGTTGACCCACTGGTTGGTGATCGCCGTGTACTCCCGGGCGTGCACCAGCAGGCCGGCGATGAACGCCTGGCCGACCTTGGAGAGCTTCATCGGGTCGCTGGCGTCGTGGAACGCGTTGCGCTCGCCCTCGAACAGCGACAGGTGCGTGTGCATGCCGCTGCCCGGCTGGTCGGTGAACGGCTTCGGCATGAAGGTGGCGTGCACCCCGTGGGAGAGCGCGACCTCCTTGATGACGTGCCGGAACGTCATGATGTTGTCGGCCGTGGTCAGCGCGTCGGCATACCGCAGGTCGATCTCCTGCTGGCCCGGCGCGACCTCGTGGTGGCTGAACTCGACGGAGATGCCGATCCGCTCCAGGGCGAGCACCGCCTGGCGGCGGAAGTCACGGGCGACGGCGTGGGTGGTGTGGTCGAAGTAGCCGCCGGTGTCGACCGGGACCGGCACCGAGCCCTTCTCCCCCATCGACTCCAGCAGGAAGAACTCGACCTCGGGGTGGGTGTAGAAGGTGAAGCCCTTCTCGGCCGCCCGCGACAGGGCCCGGCGCAGCACGTGACGCGGGTCGGCCCAGGACGGCGAGCCGTCGGGCAGCGTGATGTCGCAGAACATGCGGGCGCTCTCGCCCGACATGCCGCCCTCGAACGGGAAGACCTGGAAGGTCGTCGGGTCGGGCATGGCGACCATGTCGGACTCGTAGACCCGGGCGAAGCCCTCGATGGCCGAGCCGTCGAAGCCGATGCCCTCCTCGAACGCCGACTCGAGCTCGGCCGGCGCCACCGAGACGCTCTTGAGCGTGCCCAGGACGTCGGTGAACCACAGCCTGACGAACCGGATGTCCCGCTCCTCGAGGGTGCGGAGCACGAACTCCTGCTGACGGTCCACGGCGTTCCCCCACACGAGCTGTCGGTCTGCGGCCAATTCGGGCAAGTCTTGCCCGGCGGTGTTACGCACAAGTTACCGGACCTGCCCATCTCCCTGGGCACTGGAGTGAACGTCACACGCGCAGCGTCTGAGGCGTTGGTCCACACTTGAAACATGCCCCGGTTGCGACTCGCTCTCGCCCAGATCGACCCGACGGTCGGCGACATCCCTGGTAACGCGGCCCTGGTCCACGGCTGGACCGCCAAGGCCGCCGGCGCCGGCGCGCACGTGGTCGCCTTCCCGGAGATGATGCTCACCGGCTACCCGGTCGAGGACCTCGTCTTCCGCGAGTCCTTCGTCGCGGCGTCCAAGCGGGCCGTCGACGACCTGGCGGTCCGCCTCCAGGACGACGGCCTCGGCGAGACCGTCGTGATCGCCGGCTACCTCGACGCCGACACCGTGGGCCCGCGCAACGCCCTCGCGGTGCTGCACCGCGGCACGCAGGTCGCCACGTACTTCAAGCACCACCTGCCCAACTACGGCGTCTTCGACGAGGACCGGTACTTCGAGCCCGGCGACACGCTGACCGTCCTGCGCGTCGGCGGGGTCGACGTCGCGCTCACCATCTGCGAGGACCTGTGGCAGGAGGGCGGCCCGTTCGCGGTCGCCGCCGACGCCAGGGTCGGCCTGGTCGTGAACATCAACGGCTCGCCCTACGAGCTGAACAAGGACGACACCCGGCTCGCCCTGGTCGCCCGCCGGGCGGCCGAGGCGCGGGCCACGGTGGCCTACGTCAACATGGTCGGCGCCCAGGACGAGCTGGTCTTCGACGGCGACTCGATGGTCGTGCGCCCGGACGGCTCGCTCATCGCCCGCGCGCCCCAGTTCGCCGAGCATCTCATGGTCCTCGACCTCGACCTGCCGGCCGCCGAGCCGGTCCCGCCGGTCGTCGGCCACGCCGAGATGCGGGTGGTCAACATCCACGTCTCCGACACCGTGCCGGCCAACGAGCAGCCCGCGCCGGCCCCGGAGATCGCCGCGCGGGTCACCGACGAGGCCGAGGTCTGGCAGGCCCTGGTCCTCGGCCTGCGCGACTACGTGCGCAAGAACGGCTTCCGCAGCGTCGCGCTGGGCCTGTCGGGCGGCATCGACTCGGCGGTCGTCGCGACGATCGCCTGCGACGCGCTCGGCCCGGCCGGCGTGGTCGGCGTCTCGATGCCCAGCGGCCACTCGTCGGAGCACTCCCGCGACGACGCCGCCGACCTGGCCCGGCGCACCGGCCTCGACTACCGCACCGAGCCGATCCAGCCGATGGTCGACGGCTTCCTGGCCAACATGGCGCTGTCGGGCATCGCGGTCGAGAACCTCCAGGCCCGGGTGCGTGGCGTGATCCTCATGGCGCTGTCGAACCAGGAGGGTCACCTCGTGCTCACCACCGGCAACAAGAGCGAGCTCGCGGTGGGCTACTCCACCCTCTACGGCGACTCGGTCGGCGGCTTCAACCCGATCAAGGACGTGCCGAAGACGCTGGTCTGGCGGCTGGCGAAGTGGCGCAACGAGGAGGCCGGCCGGCGCGGCGACACCCCGCCGATCCCGGAGAACTCCATCACCAAGCCGCCGAGCGCGGAGCTGCGCCCGGGCCAGCTCGACACCGACTCGCTGCCCGACTACGAGGTGCTCGACCCGATCCTGGCCGGCTACGTGGACGGGGACCTGGGCCGCGACGACCTGGTCGCTGCCGGCTACGACGCCGCGCTCGTCGACCGCACCCTGCGGATGGTCGACCTCGCGGAGTACAAGCGCCGCCAGAGCGCACCGGGGACCAAGATCTCCATCAAGGCGTTCGGCCGCGACCGCCGCCTGCCGATCACCAACCGCTTCCGGGAGGCTCCCCGCCAGTAGGCATGTGAAATATCGCATTGGTCCGGTCCGCGCCGACCGGGCCGGTGCGACGATCGGAGGAACAGCCCGGGGACCCCGCTACGGGGCCTCGAGGAGCACATGAGGAGGACATCGATGTCCGAGATCCAGTCCCTCTACGGCGGTGCCGTCAACCGCCGGGTGCGCACCAGGGACCTGCTGGCCGCCAAGGAGCGCGGCGAGAAGTGGCCCATGCTCACCTCGTACGACCAGTACACGGCCGGCATCTTCGACGCGGCCGGGATCCCGGTCCTGCTCGTCGGCGACTCGGCCGCCAACAACGTCTTCGGCTACGAGTCCACGGTCCCGGTGACCGAGGACGAGCTGCTGCCGCTCGTACGGGCCGTCGTCCGCTCCACGCGGCGCTCGCTCATCGTGGGTGACCTGCCGTTCGGCTCCTACGAGGAGGGCCCGACGCAGGCGCTGCGCACCGCCGTGCGGTTCATGAAGGAGGGCGGCTGCCACGCGGTGAAGCTCGAGGGCGGCGCCCGGATGGCGCCGCAGGTCGAGGCGATCACCGGCGCCGGCATCCCGGTCATGGCGCACATCGGCTTCACCCCGCAGCGGGAGCACGCCATCGGCGGCTACCGGGTGCAGGGCCGCGGCGACGCCGCCGAGGCGGTCGTCGAGGACGCCCACGCGGTCGCCGAGGCGGGCGCCTTCGCGGTGGTGCTGGAGATGGTGCCCGGCGACGTGGCCAAGCGCATCACCCACGAGCTGGCGATCCCGACCGTCGGCATCGGCGCCGGCCCGGACACCGACGCCCAGGTGCTGGTCTGGCAGGACATGGCCGGCCTGCGCACCGGCAAGGCCCCGCGCTTCGTCAAGCGCTACGCCGACCTGGCCGGCGCGCTGAACGAGGCCACCCAGGCGTTCGCCGACGAGGTCCGCTCGGGCGCCTTCCCGGCCCAGGAGCACACCTTCTAGGGCCTGAAGTGCGGGACGAGCTGGTGCAGGTCCTGCGCCAGCTCGGCCGCCGTGCCTGCGCCCGCGAGACGGCTAGACGGACACCTCCAGCGCTTCGAGCCCGCGGATGACATAGCCGGGCTTCCACCTGGGCTCACGGTCGAGCCGCAGGTCAGGGGCCTTGGCGAGGAGCGCGCCGAACGACGACGCCAGCTCGATGCGGGCCAGCGGGGCGCCCAGGCAGTAGTGGATGCCGGCGCCGAAGGAGATGTGCGGGTTGTCCCGGCGGCCCAGGTCGAGCCGCTCCGGAGCGGTGAACACGGCCGGGTCGTGGTTGGCCGAGCCGAACAGCAGGGCCACCTCGCTGCCGCGCGGGATCGGCACCCCGCGGACCTCGATGTCCTCCAGCACCCAGCGCTCGAACATCTGCAGCGGCGTGTCGAAGCGCATGAGCTCCTCGATCGCGCCGGGCAGCAGCTCCGGCTCGGCCCGCAGCCGGGCCAGCGCCGCCGGGTCGCGCAGCAGCGCCCACCAGCCGTTGCCGGTGACGTTGACGGTCGCCTCGTGGCCGGCGTTGAGCAGCAGCACGCAGGTGCCGATGAGCTCGTCCTCGCTGAGCCCCTCGACCGCGGCCAGGGCCGAGACCAGGTCGTCCTCCGGCTCGGCCGCGCGCCGGCGGGCGAGGGACCGCAGGTAGTCGGAGAACTCCTCGGAGGCCCGCACGGCCGCGTCGGCGCTCTCCCGGGAGGGGTTCAGCTCGTACATCCCGCAGATCGCGGCCGACCAGGGCCGCAGCCGGTGCCGGTCGGCGTCGGGGATGCCGAGCAGCTCGGCGATGACCGTGACCGGCAGCGGCTCGGCGACGGCCGCGATGAGGTCGCCGCCGCCCGCGGCCACGAACGCGTCGACGAGCCCGTCGGCGAGCCGCTGCACGACGGGCCGCAGGGCCTCCACCCGCCGGGGGGTGAAGGCCTGCGAGACGAGCCGCCGCAGCCGGGTGTGGTCGGGCGGCTCGCGGTCGAGCATGCCGTTGTTGTTCAGCGTCCAGAACGGCTCCTGGTCGGCCGGGGGCGCGGACCGGCCCATCTCCTCGTGCGAGGCCACGTGCAGGTAGCTGCGGCCGAGCCGGCGGTCCCGCAGGAGCGCGTTGACGTCCTCGTGGCGGGAGATGAGGTACTGCCGGGACGGCTCGAACCAGTGCACCGGCGCGTGCTCGCGCAGCCAGGCATAGGCCGGGTAGGGCCGGGCGACGAACTCGGCCGACCAGGGGTCGAACAGCTCCGCAGTCACAGGTCCGTCACCCGGATGCCGGCGTGGGCCTTGTAGCGGCGGTTGATGGCGATGAGGTTCGCGGTCAGCGCCTCGACCTGGCCCGCGTTGCGCAGCCGGCCGGCGAACACCCCCCGCATGCCCTCGATGCGCCCGGCCAGCGCCTGCACCTGCTCGGCCGCCTCCCGGTCGTCGCCGAGCACCAGCACGTCGAGGTCGACGCCGGCCACCTCGGGGTCGGCCAGCAGCACCGCGCTGACGTGGTGGAACGCCGCGCACACCCGCGACTCGGGCAGCAGCGTCGCGGCCTGCTCGGCGGCGCTGCCCTCGGCCACCGGCAGCGGGAAGGCGCCCTGCTTGTCGAAGCCGAGGGGGTTGACGCAGTCGACCACGATCTTGCCGCCGAGCAGCGGCGCGAGCTCGGCGACGGTCGCCTCGTGGCCCTCCCACGGCACCGCCACGATCACCACGTCGGCGCCGCACGCGAACGCGTTGTCGCCGCCGCTGACGACGCCGGCCGGCACACCGGGCATCGCGGCGAGCTCCTCGGCCGCCTGGGCGCCGCGCTCCATCGAGCGGGATCCCACCAGCACCCGCTGGCCCGCGCGGGCGAACCGGTAGGCGAGGCCGCGGCCCTGCGGGCCGGTGCCGCCGAGGATCCCGACGGACAGCCCCGTCACGTCGGGCAGTGCGCTCTGGTCGTAGGTCATGACTACCTTTCTACCTTCTCGCCCGGCGTCTCCTCGCCTGGAACTTCGTCACTCGTGGCCGCCTCGAAGAGCACCTTCCGGCGGGCCGGGTCGGCCTCGGCCAGCCGCACCCGGATCCGCTCCCCCAGCGGTAGCCCGCCCGGAGCCGTGGTCGCGCAGCGCGCCCGCACCGGCGGGTCGTCGAGCGCGATCGCGCCGCGCCTGCCCTTGGGGTCGACGTCGAGCACCGCCGCGTCGAACTCCTCGCCCACCCGGCCCTGGAGCAGGACCGCCTCGGTGAGGTCGACGGCGCCCCGGTCGGCGGACCCGGCGACCCGGTCGGTGCGGCTCATGACGTCGGGCAGCTTCGGCAGCGCCTCCCGGGCCCATGAGGGCACCGCTGCGCCCGCGAACAGGGCCAGGCACACCTCGGTGACGTAGCGGTCGGCCAGGCGCCGCAGCGGGGCCGTCACGTGTGCGTACGACGCGGCCACGGCCGCGTGCCGGGGCTGTTCCGGCGCGGCGCCGTCGAACGCCGTGTAGCCGGCGCCGCGCATCATCTCGGCCGCCTGGTCGAGGAACGCCGCCGCCCGCGGCTGCGCGGGGTCGAGCGCGGCGATCACCCGGCCGGGCGAGGCGCCGTCGGGCCACGGCACCTCCAGGGCCCGGGCCGCGACCCGCAGCGCCTCGACCACCTCGCGCGGCGGCTCCGGCATCGTCCGCAGCAGGCCGGCCCCGCCGTCGAGCATGATGCGCGCGGCGGCCATCCCGGTCAGCAGCGAGATCTGCGCATTCCACTCCTCGACGGGCACCGGCGCGCGCAGCGTGAGCCGCCAGCCGTCGCCGTCGGGCTCGACCTCCTGCTCGGGCAGCGGCAGGTTGACCGCGCCGCGCTCCAGGCTCCGCTCGACGAGCAGCTTGCCCACCTCGGGCAGCAGCGCGACCGACGGGTGCGGCGTGCCGGCGTCGACGTCCCGCTGGACCTGCTCGTAGTTGAGCTTCGCGCGGCTGCGCACGAGCGCCCGCCCGACGTGGGCCGCGGTCGTGCGCCCCTCGGCGTCGAGGTCGATCGTCCAGAGCACGGCCGGGCGGTCCCGGTCGGGCAGCAGGCTCGCGGCGTCCTCGCTGAGCACCGGCGGGTGCAGCGGAACCTTGCCGTCGGGCAGGTAGACGGTCTGGCCGCGCTCCCACGTCTCGCGCTCCAGCTGCCCGCCCGGCGTCACGAACGCGGCGACGTCGGCGATGGCGTAACGCACCCGATAGCCGCCGCCGTCGCTGCGCAGCAGCAGGAGGGCCTGGTCGAGGTCGCGCGACGTGGGCGGGTCGATCGTCACGAACTCCAGCTCGGTCCGGTCGGGCCGGTCACCGAACGTCTTGGCGGCGGCCGCGGCCGCCTCCCGCTCGGCCTCGTCGGAGAACCGGGTGGGCAGGCCGAGCTCCTCGCGGAGCGCGGCGAAGTCGATGCGCGGGGCGTACACACGGCGGGTGGTCACGGGTCAGTCTTACCAGCCCGGTACGACAACCCCGGACGCGCCGGAGGCGCGGCCCGTGTGCCGGGCCGCGCCTCCGGTTGTCGTCCCGCGTCAGGGACGGGCCAGGCTGGCCCAGTCCTCCGGCGTCATGTTCGCCGCCTCTTCGGGGTTGTTGCCGTTCTCGCGGCCAGGGATGGCCTCGGCCTCGGCGCCCGACGTCGCGGCGGCCGGGGCCGCCTCGACCGAAGACGGTCCGCCCGCGTCGAGGCCGCCTTCGGCGACGACCGCCGGGGTGGCGGGCTCGGCCGGGGCGACCGACTCGACGGGGGCGGTGATGGCGAGCGGCGCCTCGGTGGCCGGAGCCGCCTTGGCCGCGGTCTTGCGCGCCGTGGTGGACTTGGCGGCCGTCTTCGCCGGCGCCTTCTTGGCCGGAACCGCCTTCGCCGTCGACTTCGCCGCGGTCTTCGCCGGCGCCGCCTTCGCGGTGGTGGCCTTCGCCGTCCTGGCAGGGGCCGTGGTGGCCTTGGCGGTCTTCGCCGGGGCCGCCTTCGCCGTGGTGGCCTTCGCCGTCTTGGCGGTGGCCGCCTTGGCCGCCGCCTTGGCCGCGGTGCTCTTCGCCGCGGTCTTCGCCGGGGTGGCCTTCGCGGTGGTGGCCTTGACCGTGGTCGGCCTGGCGGCCGTCTTCGTGGCGGCCTTGGTGACGGCCTTGGTGGCGGTCTTCGCCGCCGCCTTGGTGGCCGTCTTCGCCGGTGCCGCCTTGGTCGCGGCCTTCTTCGCCGGGGCGGCCTTCGCCGCGGCCGTCTTCTTCGCCGCCGCCGTCCTGGCCGGCGTCGCCTTGGCCGTGGTCTTCGCCGCCGTCTTGGCCGGCGCCTTCTTGGCCGGGGCCGCCTTGGCCGTCGTCTTCGCCGCGGTCTTCGCCGGCGCCGCCTTCGCGGTCGTCTTCGTGGCGGCCGTCTTCGTGGCGGCCTTGGTGGCGGTCTTCGCCGCCGCCTTGGTGGCCGTCTTCGCCGGTGCCGCCTTGGTCGCGGCCTTCTTCGCCGGGGCGGCCTTCGCCGCGGCCGTCTTCTTCGCCGCCGCCGTCCTGGCCGGCGTCGCCTTGGCCGTGGTGGCCTTCGCCGTGGTCGCCTTGGCCGCGGTGGTCTTCGCCGCCGCCTTGGTGGCCGTCTTCGCCGGCGCCTTCTTGGCCGGGGCCGCCTTGGCCGTCGTCTTCGCCGCGGCCTTCGCCGGCGCCGCCTTCGCGGTCGTCTTCGCGGCGGCCTTGGTGGCCGTGGTCTTGGTGGCCGCCGTCGTCTTCTTCGCCGCCGCGGTCTTCGCCGGCGTCGCCTTCGCGGTCACCTTCTTGGCCGGCGCCGCCTTGGTCGCCGCCGCCGTCGACTTCGCGGCCGACTTCGCCGCCGTGGACTTCGCCGCGGTCGACTTGGCCGCCGTCGTCTTCTTCGCCGCCGTCGACTTGGCCGCGGTGGCCTTCGCCGCCGGGGTCGCCGTCTTCGCGGCCGTGGCCGACTTCGCCGCGGGCCGCGCCGACTTCGCCGTCGTGGCCTTGGCCGCCGCCGACTTCGCGGCGGGCCGCGCGGCCGTCGACTTGGCCGCGGTGGCCTTCGCCGCGGGCGTCGCCGTCTTCGCGGCCGTGGCGGCCGACTTCGCGGCGGGCCGGGCCGCGGTCGCCTTGGTCGCCGTCGCCGACTTCGCGGCGGGCCGCGCCGCCTTCGCCGCCGCCGTGGACTTCGCGGCGGACGCCGCCTTCGCGGCCGGAGCCGCGGCCGCCTTCGCCGCCGTGGCGCGAGCCGTGGCGGTCTTGCGGGCAGTGGTGCCCGACGGCGTCACCGTCGTCGTCGCCGTCCGGCGCGGAGCCGAGGCTGCGACCGTCTTCGCGGCCCTGGCGGGGGCCGACGTGTCGGCGGCCGTGGTGGTTGCGGCCGCACGCGTTGCGGCCGATCTCGTGGTGGCCTTCTTAGCTGCGGCCATCGTGGTCCTCCTGGAGGAGTTTCTCTCCCGCGTCCTGCGGGATGTTCGCGGTTGGGTCGTGCGGGTGGAACGGGTTGTTGCCAGCCGGTGCTGCCCGGGCGGTTCGCGGTCGCCCTGGCTCCGGCGTCTTGCTCAGTGCCTGCCTTCCCACCGTTCGTCTTCGGCTTCCCACGCCTCGTTGCGTTCCTGGACTTTGGCGAGTGCCTGTTCGGCATCTGCCGCCGAATCATAGGGGCCGAGCCGATCCCGTCCGGCACACATCTCCGCCTCGGACTCGACCCGTTGGTGAGAAAGGCACCAGTAGTACCGCTCAGCACCGCTGCTGCTCATGACATCACTGTGCACCGCAAATGAAACATGCGCCACCGAAACCGGCAAATAGCTGGTTGGGATTCCACAGTAGACGCAACCGTCCAGCAGCCGTCGAAGACACGCAGAACCCGGTCGGAAGGGTTGCGCGGCGGTATCGGCATTGACGGGAATCCGTTGTGCGGCAACGCTTCCGCGATCATGGGTGACCGCCGAAATCCCACCGAAACCGGGGATTTCCCGCCCCGATCCTGTGGCCGGAGTCACCCGAGGGTGAGCCGAACGGTGGATCCACATTCGAGTCGTCCGGTCGACCCACCGAGTCCTCATTCGGGGACAAACGAGGAGCGTCCACCGTGGACGACCGCGCCGCTACGATGCCCGGCATGACGCAGGAGACCCCCGTGACCCTTGCGATCGGCGGCTCGGCCGCCGCCGACGACGTCGCCCGGCACCTCACCGGCGGCCGGGCCGTCCGGGCCGTCGACGGCCGCACCGTGCTCGTGTACGCCGACGCCGCGGCGGCCGTGCGGGACGTGACCGCGTACCTGCGGCCGCGGGCCATGTCGTTCGTGCGGTTCGGCCTGGAGTCCGGTGCGCCGCAGCCGAACCGCGACCGCTTCGGCGGCCCGGCCGTCACGGGCGCGCAGGCGCTCGCCGACCGGGCCGGGCCCCGCCAGCTGTGGCTGTCCGAGGCAGTCCGCTCGGCCCTCGGCGGTACCGGCGTCGAGCCCACCGGCGACGGCACGTACCGGCTGTCGGGAACCGGGTGAGGCCGCGCCACCGCCCGGTACGCGGCTGCGGGACAATCGGGTCGTGAGCCTGCATGCCGACGATTTGCCCGCCGCCCTGACCGTCACGCCGCTGACGGCGCCGCCCGACGTCTCGCTGCGCCCGCCGGGCTCGAAGAGCATCACCAACCGCGCGCTCATCTGCGCGGCGCTGGCTCCCGGCCGCAGCACGCTGACGGGGGTGCTGTTCGCCGACGACACCCACGCGATGCTCGGCGCGGTGCGCGCGCTCGGCGCCGACCTGACGGTGGACGAGGCCGCGCACACCGTCGTCGTCGACGGCGTCGACCCGCGCACGGCGACCGGCGAGGTGTCGGTCGACGCCCGGCAGTCCGGCACCACGGGGCGGTTCGTCCTGCCGGCGGTCGCGCTGCGCCCGGCGCGCGGCGTGGTCGACGGCTCGCCGCAGCTGCGGGCGCGGCCGTTCGGCCCGCTCGTCGACGCGCTGCGCGAGCTCGGCGCCACCGTCGAGGAGCTCGGCGCCCCCGGCTTCCTGCCGCTCGCGGTGACCGGCCCGGTGGCCGGCGGCAAGGTGGCGCTGCCGGGGCACATCTCCAGTCAGTATCTCAGCGGTCTGCTCATGGCCGGCCCGCTCATGACCGACGGGCTCTCCGTCGAGCTGACCTCGCAGCTCGTCTCGGTCCCCTACGTCGAGGCCACCGCGGCGGTGATGGCCGCGTTCGGCGTGAGCGTCGACGGCCTGCGGGTCGCACCGGGTGGGTATCGGCCGGCCGACTACGACATCGAGCCGGACGCGAGCGCCGCCTCATATCTGCTGGCCGCCGCCGCGATCGGCAACGGGCGGGTCACCGTCGAGGGGCTCGGCGAGCGCAGCCTCCAGGGCGACGTGCGGTTCGCGGACCTGCTGGAGCAGATGGGGGCGCGGGTCGAGCGGACCGCCGCCGGCATCACCGTCACCGGCACCGGCACCCTGCACGGCATCGACGTCGACATGGCCGACATCTCCGACACGGCGCAGACCCTCGCGGCGGTCGCCGTGTTCGCCGACTCCCCCACGCGCGTGCGGGGCATCGGCTTCATCCGCAAGAAGGAGACCGACCGGATCGGCGCGGTCGTCACCGAGCTGCGCCGGGCCGGCATCGACGCGGTCGAGGACGCCGACGGGTTCACCGTCAACCCGGGCCCGCCGGCGCCGACGGCCTTCGAGACCTATGAGGACCACCGCATGGCGATGAGCCTGGCGCTGCTCGGGCTGCGGGTCCCCGGCATCACCATCAAGGACCCGAAGTGCGTGGCGAAGACCTACCCGGAGTACTTCGTCGACCTGAACCGCCTCTGACGCACGAGTGAGGGGTCCCGCCGCGGGGACCCCTCGGTACACCTGGGATCAGACCGCCTCGAAGCGGAGCGCCTCCCAGCTGCCGCCGCTCGCGCCGGAGCCCTTCATCATGTTGTAGGCGCTGCCGGTGTAGTCGCGCCGGCAGGTCCAGAAGGTCCCGCGGGCCACGTTGCGCAGGAAGTACGACGTCCCGTCCTGCCAGACGTCGAACGTCTCCCAGTTGGCGATCGTCTGCGAGCGGCCGCGCAGGGCGGCGAAGCTGCTGCCGGTGTACCCGAACTCCGCGGCGACGACGGCCCCGGACGGCGCGATCACGTAGACCACGCCGCCGCCGTTCTGCGAGCAGATGTTGAAGATCTCCCAGCCGCCGACCGACTCGCCGGGCGTGCGGGCACGCAGCACGTTGTGCAGCGAGCCGCCGTAGTTCTGCTCCTCCGCGATGTAGCGGTTGGCGCTGATGCTCAGGATGCGGTACCGCCGGCAGACCGCCAGGCCCGGCAGCGTGGTCGGCACCACGTCCGCGGCCAGCTGCTGCTCCCCGCCGGCGCCGCCGAGCACGGGCGCGGGCGACCCGCCGGTCAGGTCGATCCTGCCGGGCGTGAGGTTCCCGAGGTCGGCCACGGCGGGCGGCGTCGCCTGCTCCTCGGCCTGGGCCATGGCCAGCGGCGTGGCCACCGCGGCGACGGCGACGAGACTCAGGATGATGGCGAGACGGCCCTTGATCCGTGACACTGCAAGGCTCCCGAAGGCATGGCGGACGATGGCAACTCCGGTCATGCTTCCGAGACCCATTGATGCCGGTCAAGCGGGGAAAGCTGTTCTTAATGCCGATCTGCGGCATCTTTAGCCCGCTGCACGGCGGGCGCGCCCGCGCACTGTCCGGTTCGCGACGGGGACAGGTTGCGTCACGGGGGCCGTTGTGTTCGCGGGGTGACCCGTCAGGCCGGCGAGGGTTCGAGGTCCGTCATCGACAGCTCCACGCCGATGCCGGGGACGGCCGGATCGCTCATCACCGTGACGCAGAGGACGGGCGAGGTCAGCCGGCCGAACCGGCCCACCGGCTGGCAGGAGTCCGTGTTCCACCCCTTGTTCTCACGCAGGTGCCGCCACAGGCGCTCGGTGAGGGCGGCGGCGGACTCGTCCGGGGCGCCCGTGACCCGGTAGTACGACCAGCAGGAGTGCCCCGTCCGGTCGCAGCCGTTCGCGCCGTCCGGCCCGGTCGCGCTGACGGCGTCCATCCCGGCCGGCAGCGGGAACAGCTCGGCGGACGACGGCACGCCCGGCTCGTCGAAGAGGAGGAGGCTCGCGCCGCCGCAGCAGCCGATCGCGAGGGCCACCGCGGCGGCCACGGTCGCGGTCGCCCGCAGCCACCGCGGCCCGTCCTTCGACCGCCAGGCCGCCACCAGCAGGGCGAGACCGCCGGGGAGGGTGTACCACATGAGCACCGACCAGGCGATCGACAGCGTCCGGTCCCCCGGCTGCCCGGGCAGCACCCACCGGACCGTCGCGATCAGGGCGAGCAGCCCGACCGCGACCGGCAGCGCGGCCCTTGTCCTGGGCGCGAACAGGCACCAGGCGGTGAGCGGCACCCACGCGCAGAGGACGACGAGCACGGTGACCTCGGACGAGAGCCGCCACCCGACCGCGACGGCGACCACCAGCCCGAGCACGGGAATCCCGGCCCGCCACCACCACTGCTTCGCCACGGCCGTCATCAAACCAGGACCGGCGGCTCCGGCGCTGCCCCACTGAGGCGCGGCAGCCCAGCGGCCCCGAGCGGGCGACGGACGAGTCGACCTGTACGCCGGGTTCTGTCCCCGCCTTGCGGCAGGGGGCGGCCATCCATCTCGGCCTGCCGTCGCCGGCAGGCTCCAGCGGTCTACCCGCAGGCATCGGGCGGGCCGCCCTCGAACGCCTGCGCAGGCCGTCACCCCGAAGGGATCGGGCCCTTTTGACCTTGCTCCGGGTGGGGTTTACCTAGCCGCCCCGGTCACCCGGGGCGCTGGTGGGCTCTTACCCCACCGTTTCACCCTTACCCAATGGGCGGTCTGTTCTCTGTGGCACTGTCCCGCGGGTCACCCCGGGTTGCCGTTAGCAACCACCCTGCCCTGTGGAGCCCGGACGTTCCTCGGCGGCGCGACCCCGTGAGGGGAAGCACCGACGCGGCCGCCCGGTCGACTCGTCCGTTCCCATCTATCCTAAGCCGACCATGAACCTCCCAGACATCGTGCTCCTGGCCGTCGCCGGGCTCGCCGCAGGCACCGTCAACGCGATCGCCGGCGGTGGGTCGCTCATCACGTTCCCGGCGCTGATCGCGACCGGGCTCGGGTCGGTGCCGGCCAACGTCACGAACTCCGTGTCGGTGTTCCCGGGGTACGCGGCCTCCGTGTACGGCAGCCGGACCGACCTCGCCGATCTCGCTCGGGACCACACCGGCAAGCGGACGCTGCTCGGGCTGGTGCCGACCTCCGTCATCGCGGCCGGCCTCGGGTGCGCGCTGCTGCTCGCCACCCCGCAGGAGGCGTTCGACCTGGTCGTGCCGTTCCTGGTGCTGGGCGCGGCCGGGGTGCTCGCGTTCCAGGACCGGCTGCGGCGGCTGGTCGGGCACCCGCGCCACCTGTCGCCGCGGCGGCGGGTGCTCAGCCTGCACGCGATGGTGTTCGTCGGGTCGCTCTACGGCGGGTACTTCGGTGCGGCCCTCGGCGTCATGCTCGTCGCCGCGCTCGGGCTGGTGCTCGACGCGTCCATGGCCCGCGTGAGCGCGCTGAAGAACGTCATCTCGGCGCTCGGCGGGCTGGTGACGGTCGTCGCGTTCGGGCTGTTCGGGCCGGTCGACTGGGCCGACGTGGCGGTCGTCGCGCCGGCCGCGATCGTCGGCGGCTACGTCGGGGCGCGGGTGGCCCGGCGGCTGCCGGGTGCGGTGCTCAAGGGGCTGATCGTGGCCTTCGGCGTGACCGTGGGCCTGATCCTGCTCTACCGCGCGTTGAGCTGAGCCAGATGGGCGGTCTCGTTCACCGCGCGGACCGCGACGCCGCCGTCGGGCCAGGAGTCCACGAGCGACAGCCCGGCCGGGTCGAGGTACAACCGGT
This sequence comes from Dactylosporangium sp. NPDC005572, assembly GCF_040605515.1. Classification (NCBI taxonomy): domain Bacteria; kingdom Bacillati; phylum Actinomycetota; class Actinomycetes; order Micromonosporales; family Micromonosporaceae; genus Dactylosporangium; species Dactylosporangium sp. NPDC005572. The sequence goes on from NZ_JBEXCY010000005.1 coordinate 41,340, forward strand.
GCAGGAACGACTCGCCGGCAGCGAGCGCGTCGCGGAGGAGCAGCTTGATCGGCGTCACGTGGCTCACGACCGCGATCTGGCGTCCCTCGTACCGCTCCTGCAGCCGCCGGACCGCCCGCCGCACCCGCATCGAGACCTGCTGGAAGCTCTCGCCGCCGGGCGGCGCGACGGCGGTGGAGGCGAGCCAGCGGTCGAGCTCGGCGGGGTACCGCTCCCGCACCTCGCCGAACGTCAGCCCCTCCCACTCGCCGAAGTCGCACTCCACCAGGTCGTCGTCGACCTCGACCGGCAGGCCGGTGAACGCGGCGGCGCTGTCCCGGCAGCGGGTCAGCGGGGAGCAGACGACGACCTCGATCCCCGGCGCGAGCTCCAGGGCCCGCGCGGCGGCCCGGGCGGCCTGCTCCCGGCCGCGGTCGGAGAGGGGCACGTCGCCGCGCCCGGAGTACCGCTTCCCGGCGGTGAACGGCGTCTCCCCGTGCCGCACGAGCACCATCCGCAGGGGCGACCCGGTGGTGGGCGGCGCCCAGGACCGGGGGGACGCGGCCGGCGCGGACGGGACGGCCCCGTCCATCGCCGCGTTGGCCAGGCGGTCCGCGTCGCGGTTCTGCTCGCGCGGGATCCAGCCGTACCGGACGGCTCGGAACCGTCCGGCCAGCGTGGACGCCTCCGCCGCGAGCGGCCGCAGCCCCGGGTGCTTGATCTGCCAGCGCCCTGACATCTGCTCGACGACGAGCTTCGAGTCCATCCGGACCTCGACCTCGTCCGCGCCCAGTTCCAGCGCGGCCTTCAGGCCCTCGATCAGCCCGGTGTACTCGGCGACGTTGTTCGTGGTGACGCCGAGCGCACCGAGCCGCTCGGCCAGCACCTCGCCCGTCTCGGCGCGGACCACGGCGCCGTAGCCGGCCGGCCCCGGGTTGCCGCGGGACCCGCCGTCCGCCTCGACCGTGACCCGCACCGCGCTACAGCCCCGACTCCGCCGTGCGGACCAGGATGCGGCGGCACTCCTCGCAGCGCACGACCTCGTCCGCGGGCGCGGCCCGGACCCGGACCCGGTCACCGCCGGACAGCTCGATGCGGCAGCCCTCGCAGCGGCCCTGGCGGAGCATGGCGGCGCCGATGCCTCCGCTGTTCTCCCGGATCTTGTCGTACAGCGAGACGAGGTCGGCCGGCAGGTCCGCGGCGAGCGGCCGGCGGCCGGCCTGGCGGAACTCCTCGTCCTTGGCGATGGCGGCCAGGGCCTCGCTGCGGCGGCGCTCCGCCTCGTCGCGGGTGCCGCGGGACGCCTCCAGGCGGCCGACGACCTCGTCGAGGGCGGCCTGCGCGGTCTCCCGCTGCTCCATCAGCTCCAACTCGGCGTCCTCCAGCTCGCTCTGCCGGCGGTTGAGGGTGCCGATCTCGTGCTGGAGGGCCTCCAGCTCGCGGGACGGGCCGGTACCGGCGTCGAGCCGGGCCTGGTCCTTGTCCTTGCGGCCGCGCACCTGCTCGACGTCGCGCTCCAGCCGATCGATGTCGCGGTCGAGGTCGTCGACGGCGACCTGGGCCCGGATCCGCTGGTCCTCCAGCGTCGACAGCTCACGGGCCAGCTTGTCGAGCTCGGCGTGCTCGGGCAGCGACTTGCGCTTGTGCGCGAGCTGGGTCAGCGCGATGTCGATCGCCTGCAGGTCGAGCAGCCGACGCTGAGCCGACGGGTCAGCTTTCACTGGTGGGAGTCCTCCACAGGGTCCAGGGCGACGTGTCCACATCGGACACGATCGTCTCCACGCCGGCCTCCGCGCGCAGGAACGCCGCGACGTCGTCGAGCCACGGCCGCTCCGACGCCCAGTGGCTGACGTCGAGGAGGGCCGGACCGCCGTTCGCCAGGTGCTCCTGGGCCGGGTGGTGGCGCAGGTCCGCGGTCAAGTATGCGTCAACGCCCGCCCGCGCGGCGTCGCCGAGGAATGCGTCGCCGGCACCGCCGGACACCGCCACCGTAGTGATCGGCGTGGATGGTGGCCCGGCCGCCCGGACACCGCCGGCGAACAGCGGCGCGGCGAACCCGGCGAACTCCTCCAGCGTGGTGGGCCGGGGCAGCCGGCCGATGCGCCCGTGCCCCCGGGCCGGGTCGTCGCGGGACGGCCGCAGCGGGCGGACGTCGACCAGCCCGAGGCGGGCGGCGAGCACGTCCGACACCCCCGGGTTGGCCACGTCGCCGTTGGTGTGGGCGGTGTACAGCGAGACGCCCGCCCGGATCAGCCGGTGGACGATGCGCCCCTTGTAGGTGCTCGGCGCAAGCGTCGAGACGCCGCGCAGCAGCAGCGGATGGTGGGTGAACAGGAACTCGGCCCCGGCGGCCACGGCCTCCTCGACCGTCGCCGGGTCGCAGTCGACGGCGAGGAGGACCTTCGTGACCGGCGCGTCGGGCTCGCCGAGGACGAACCCGACACGGTCCCAGTCCTCGGCCCAGGACGTTGGGTAGCGCTGCTCCAGCAGCCGCACCAGATCGGCGACGCGCACGGCGTGACGTTACTCCACCCCGCCGGTGTCGGCGATGCGCTGGGCCTGCAGGGACGGGTGCTCGTCGAGGGCGTCCAGCGCGAGCTCCCACGGGAACTCGTCGATGAACTGGTCGCCGGCGCCCGGTGGGGGCAGGCGGAGGACGTCGTCGCCGTAGAGGACGGTGACGCCCCACGAGCGCAGCCGCCTGACGGACTCGCCGAACGCCGGGTGCGCGGCCAGCGCCGCGTTGGTGAACGGCATCGCCACGATCGGCAGGCCCATCCCGAGCCCCTCGACGATGAGGCCCAGGGCGAGCGTGTCGGCGATGCCGGCCGCCCACTTGTTGACGGTGTTGGCGGTGGCCGGGGCGACGATCATCGCCTCGGCCGCCGGCAGGACGTCGGGTTCTCCGGGATATTTGTACCGATGCCGCACCGGATGCCCCGTCTGGGCGACAACGCGGGGGATGTCGACCCATTTGAGGGCATCCGGGGTGGCGACCACGCAGACTTCCCAGCCCCGCTCCTGGGCGAGCGAGACCAGCTTGCCGGCACCCTGGGTGCACGGCGACCCGCACACGACGACGTACAGGACACGTCCGGACATGCCGGCATTGTGCACTGCGGCTACACGCCGACGCTCATGTGTTCGGCAAGTTCAGCCACAGAAGCGGACGGCGTACCCCGGATGCGGCGCAGGACGTCGCTGAGCACCTCCCGGGCCAGCGGCCGGCAGCGGATCTCCGAGGGGGCGAGCCGGTCGGCCTCCAGGAGCATCTCGCTGGCCACCTCGAGCTCGCCGATGAGGGCCCGGGCGCGGGCCTGGTCGAGGTAGTGGTGGGCCCGCCGCTCGGGCAGCAGCGCGTTGAACCCCTCGGGATCCAGCTGCTCGTGTACCTCCACCGCCAGCCGTCCCTCACCGAGCTCGACGGCGGCCGCGGCCCGGTGCAGCTGGACGTTCGTCGGGCCGAAGCACGTCCAGTAGTAGTTGGCGTCGTAGTCGAGCCCGCGGGCCGCCTCCTCGGCGCCGTTGAGCAGGTCGCGCACGGTGGCGCTGTCGCCGATCCGGGCCGCCGCCATCGCGCCCTGCATGAGCAGCTGGCCGTAGACCGACAACCGCTCGGGCGAGGCGTCGTTGCCGTTGGTCCCCGGCGCGAGCCGGGTGGCGATGTTGACGTTGATCTCCAGCGACGGGCGGGCCCGGCCGAGTGCCAGCAGCGCCTGGGCGACCCGCACCGTCGCGGTGCCGGCCAGCAGCTGGTCGCCGGCCCGCTGGGACACCGCGACGGACCGGTCGGCGGCCAGCCAGGACAGCTCGTGCTCGCCGAGCTTGCGCAGGGCCGAGGAGGAGATCTGGTACACCTGGCCGAGCAGGTGGGCGGCCTCGCCGGCCTGCGGGCCGTCGCTGAACGCCGTGTCGGCCGCCTGGGCCTCGCGCAACAGCCGGGGCAGCGTGCGGGTGAGCATGCCGTACTTCGCGTGCTGGTACGACAGCCAGGCGTGGGTGACCGCCTTCCGCAGCTCGGTCAGCGGCGGCGGCTCGGGCGGGGGGCAGAAGAACGCGCTGATCTGGTCGTAGCGCTCCAGCGCCGCCCGGATCTCCTCGACCTCGACCTGGTCGACGCAGTTGACGCTGTCCGGCCGCCGTTCGGGGTCTCGACCGAGCAGCATCTGCACGTCGAGCTGCAGGACGTCGGCGATCTCGTAGACCACGGAGAACTTGTCGAGCCGCCGGACACCCCGCTCCACCTTGTCGACCCAGCTCTTGGACTTGCCGAGGCGGTCGGCGAAGACCTGCTGGGACATCTTGCGGCGGTTCCGCCAGTACGCCACGCGGCGGCCGATGGGCAGCTCATCCACGTCGCTCACCTCGAAAGGTCACCCATTCGGTCGATATCACACGAAATGTGCGGTCCGTCCGTGTTGCCGGGTCATATGTTCGGTCGTGCAAGTTGCAGGCCCCGTCGCCATTGCCAACGACGCACAACGCGTCCGGTGACGCGACGTGGTGCTGTGCGCAGTTCCGTGTGATCTCGGCCGGCAGGAGGCGTTCATGCTCGCGTGGGAGCGGTTCAAGCTGCGCCGGGCGGCCGCCGAGTACGCGGCGCACGGCTGGCCCGTGCAGCCGGGCTCGTTCCTGGTGGGCCGGCGCGCCGGCCGGCACTCGCTGGAGCGCCGCTTCGACTGCGGCGAGCCGGGCTGCCGGACCGCGGCCTGCCACCCGGCGCCGCTGCCGCCGGCCACCGCGGCCGACGTGGTGGCCGGCTACTGGCGCGTCCATCCGTACACGGTGCTGCTGCCGACCGGCCGGGCGTTCGACGTGCTGGAGGTGCCGGCCACCCTCGGGCGCGCGGCGCTGCTCGGCGACGGGTTCGTCGCGGCGCGCGGGCCGGTGGCGGTGGCCCCCGGCGATCGCTGGATGTTTCTGGTGCTGCCCGGCCACGGCGTCCTGCCGGAGCTCGCGCAGCAGGCCGGCGTGGTCCTGCACGGTCAGGGGTCGTGGGTTCCCGCCCCGCCCAGCCCGCAGCTCGGGGGCCGGGTGCGCTGGGAACTGCCGCCGGAGGCACACGGCTGGCGACCCGCCGAGCCGTACGCGGTCCAGGCGATCATGCTCGACGCCATCGGCGCCGGTCCGTCGTTCTCGTCCCGCCAGCGGGCCACGTGGCGCGCGGCGGCGTAACCGGAAATCCATGACGGGGCTTCCTGTCGGTCTCGTCCTGCGGAGCCTGTGCTGCTGCGAAGCCGCGTGGCATGATCCGCAGGGCGGCCGTGCACAAACATTCACGTGCAGAATTCATGCCGATGCCCAACGTAGCGTCGTGGTGGCCCTACGTCGACCCCTATACCGGGCCCGTGAATACTCAACGGTTGCGCACTTACCTACTCAACATTGAGTGACGATCTACTCTATTGATCATCTTCGCAATAGATTGCCGCGCGACTATGGCGACTTACGGACGGACCGCCACGTCGACCGTCGCGACCACCCGCTGGAGGTCCCCGCCGGCCCGCCGGTCGGGGATGTCGATCGGCTCGGCCGCCGGGTCGGCCCGCACGATCCGGCCGCCGTCGGGCATCCGCACGTCGCGGGCCGCCACCAGCGCGGTCAACGCGCCGCGGACGATGCCGGTCGCCTCGCCGCCAGCCGCCCAGACCTGCAGGCCCAGGTGCCAGTACACGCGCCGGGCCCAGGGCATCCGCGACGTCGCGGGCTCCCCGACCGCCTCGACGAGCAGCACCGGGACGCGGCCGGCGACGTCCGCGGGCCGCACGGTCACGACGGTGACGTCGGCCAGGTGCTCCTGGGCGCGCAGATAGGCGACCACCAGCGCGACGGCGTCCGGTTGCATCGGCGTGCTGCGCCTTTCACTGGATGCGGATGCGTCGGTCGTTGCGGTCAACTCCGGCTGTACCGCCCGGTCGCGGCGGTACAGATACATTTCATGTTCCCTGAAGAATGACTTCAGGGTCTTCGGTGAATACGGCGCGTCCCAAGGCATGGTTCGACAATTCGGTGAGGTTGGCTGTCGGCAGTTCGACATCGCCTTCAACCATGCGTCATACCTACAGATCTTGCAGCACCTCGACATCGGCGCGGGCCGATCATCGGCATTCCACGAATCGGCAGGTCATGGACACAGCCGATCAACTCGCCCCGGTGCCCCGTTCGGCCGGTCGGTTCCGGCTTTTCGGGCGCGTCCCGCCCGCCTTGTGCCGAATCGGGCGAGTCCGGCCGTACCGCCGGCACCTCCCCCGCCCGGACGGCACCTGACCAGCGTACGACCGGCCCGGACCGCTCCGCCGACGGCGCGCCGTCCTTTTCGCAGGGGCGCGGGAAACACCGGATGTCAATTGGCGGGCGATTTCGCGAATTCGCCTCCGAAAAGGGACCAGGGCCGCATCCCGGCGTGCGGGACGCGGCCCTGGGCCGTGGTGCGCGGTCGGTCAGGAGTCGCCGCCGGTCTCACCGACCGGGGCGGCGTTGACGTCGTCGATCGCATACTTCTTGGCCGCCTCGGCCGGTGCCGACGCCGGCACCTCGCCGCGGCGGGCGAGCTGGCGCAGCGTGGCGACCACGATCGACTCGGCGTCGACGTGGAAGTGGCGGCGCAGGGCGTGGCGGGTGTCGGAGAGGCCGAAGCCGTCCGTGCCGAGCGAGGTGTAGTCGTTCGGCACCCACCGGGCGACGAGGTCCGGCACCGCCCGCATGAAGTCGCTGACCGCGATCACCGGGCCGGCCGTGCCTTCGAGGGCCTGCGTCACGTACGGCACGCGGGGCTCGTCGGTCGGGTGCAGCAGGTTGTGCTCCTCGGCCTGGATCGCGTCGCGGCGCAGCTCGGTCCACGACGTCGCCGACCACACGTCGGCGGCGACGCCCCACTCCTCGGCGAGGAGCTTCTGCGCCTTGAGCGCCCACTGCATGCCCGTGCCGGACGCCAGCAGCTGCGCCTTGGGACCCTCGCCCGCCGGGGCCGCCTGGTAGCGGTACAGGCCGCGCAGGAGGCCCTGGACGTCGAGGTCCTCCGGCTCGGCCGGCTGGAAGATCGGCTCGTTGTAGATCGTCAGGTAGTAGATGAGGTCCTCGGGGGCCTCGCCGTACATCCGGTTGACGCCGTTCTCGGTGATGTGCGCGATCTCGAACGCGAACGCCGGGTCGTAGGCGACGACGGCCGGGTTGGTCGCGGCGATGAGCAGCGAGTGCCCGTCCTCGTGCTGGAGACCCTCACCGTTGAGCGTGGTGCGGCCGGCGGTGGCGCCGAGCAGGAAGCCGCGCGACATCTGGTCGGCGGCCGCCCAGATCCCGTCGGCCGTGCGCTGGAAGCCGAACATCGAGTAGAAGATGTACACCGGGATGATCGGCTGGCCGTGGGTCGCGTAGCTGGTCGCGGCGGCGGTGAACGAGGCGACCGAGCCGGCCTCGTTGATGCCCTCGTGCAGGATCTGGCCGCTGGTCGACTCGCGGTACGACAGGAAGAGCTCACGGTCGACGGGCGTGTAGTTCTGCCCGTGCGGGGAGTAGATCTTCGCGGTCGGGAAGAGCGAGTCCATGCCGAAGGTGCGCGCCTCGTCGGGGATGACCGGCACCCAGCGCTTGCCCATGCCCTTGTCGCGCATCAGGTCCTTGAGCATGCGGACGAACGCCATGGTCGTGGCGACCTTCTGCTTGCCCGAGCCGCGCTTGATGTCGCCGTAGACCGACGACTCGGGCAGCTGGAGCGGGATGTGCGTGGTGCGCCGCTGCGGCACCGCGCCACCCAGCGCCGCCCGCCGCTCGCGCATGTACTGCATCTCGTCGGAGTCCTCGGCGGGCTTGTAATACGGCACCGCGTAGGGGTTCTCGCCGATCGAGCTGTCGGGGATGTCGAGATACAGCCGGTCCCGGAAGTCCTTGACGTCCTGGAGCGTCAGCTTCTTCATCTGGTGGGTCGCGTTGCGGCCCTCGAAGTGCGAGCCGAGCGTCCAGCCCTTGATCGTCTTGGCCAGGATGACCGTCGGCTGGCCGGTGTGCTCGGTGGCCGCCTTGTACGCCGCGTAGAGCTTGCGGTAGTCGTGGCCGCCGCGCTTGAGATTCCAGATCTCGTCGTCGGAGAGGTGCTCGACCATCTTGCGGGTGCGCGGGTCACGGCCGAAGAAGTGCTCGCGGACGTAGGCGCCGGACTCGGCCTTGTACGTCTGGTAGTCACCGTCGGGCGTGACGTTCATGAGGTTGACCAGGGCACCGTCGGTGTCGGCGGCGAGCAGCGGGTCCCACTCGCGGCCCCAGACGACCTTGATCACGTTCCAGCCGGCGCCCCGGAAGAACGCCTCCAGCTCCTGCATGACCTTGCCGTTGCCGCGGACCGGGCCGTCGAGGCGCTGGAGGTTGCAGTTGATCACGAAGGTGAGGTTGTCGAGCTCCTCGCGGGCCGCCACCCCGATCGCGCCGATCGACTCCGGCTCGTCCATCTCGCCGTCGCCCAGGAAGGCCCATACGTGCTGGTCGGAGGTGTCCTTGAAGCCCCGGTTGTGCAGGTACCGGTTGAAGCGCGCCTGGTAGATGGCGTTGATGCCGCCGAGGCCCATCGAGACCGTCGGGAACTCCCAGAAGCTCGGCATGAGCCGGGGGTGCGGGTAGCTGGGCAGGCCGCCGCCGAAGCCCCGGTGCGAGAGCTCCTGGCGGAAGCCGTCGAGCTGCTGCTCGCTGAGCCGGCCCTCCAGGAACGCCCGCGCATACATGCCCGGGGAGGCGTGGCCCTGGAAGAAGACCTGGTCGCCGCCGCCCGCGTGGTCCTTGCCGCGGAAGAAGTGGTTGAAGCCGACCTCGTAGAGGCTCGCGGCGCTCGCGAACGTCGAGATGTGGCCGCCGACACCGACGTCGGGGCGCTGCGCCCGCTGCACCAGCATCGCGGCGTTCCACCGGATGTAGGCGCGGATGCGCCGCTCGATGTGCTCGTCACCGGGGAACCAGGGCTCGCGCTCCGGTGCGATGGTGTTGATGTAGTCGGTGGTCGTGAGCGGCGGGACGCCGACCTGTCGCTCCCGGGCACGCTCCAGCAGTCGCAGCATGACGTAACGGGCGCGCTTTGTGCCGCGCTCGTCGATCACTCCGTCCAGCGACTGGACCCACTCGGTGGTCTCCTCGGGGTCGATGTCCGGCAGTTGGCTCGGTAGGCCGTCGCTGATCACCGGGCGCTTGCGTTCGGTGGACACAGGCGTTCCTTCTCAAACGTCGCGACCGGACGGCGGGTGCGACGGATCGCTGCGACCGGTCTGGGTGGCCGATGGGGTGTGGCTCGATGGTTCATGGCCGTTGTGTGAGCCCATGTCCAATCTTGCCCGTCCCCGGCGCCGTCCGTCACGTCTACTGACCGCCAACTGCGACGCTCGACACGATACCGGCGAGTAACTACTGTGGCGTTTCACTATTGACGGGACGGCGACTCTTTGAGTATCCCAGGCCCTCCGGTCGGCTACGGTGCCGCCCGTGTCCGACAACTCCGCCTGGTGGCTGCTCCTCCCCTGCGGCATCGTCACGGTGGCCGTGATCATCGCCGTGGTCGTCGTGGTGACCGTCGTCCGCAAGGTCACCCGGCCGATGCGCGGCACGTTCACCAGCTCTTCCGGCGGTGGTGGTCATGATCTCGGGCCGAACTGGACGCCCGACAACCACCACCACCAGACCTGGTCCTCGTCGTCCTCGTCGTCCTCGCCCTCCGGGGACTCCAGCCCGGGGTACCACACCTATGGCCACACCATCCACCACGACCATCACTCGGGTTGGTCGTCCTCGGACTCCGGCTCGTCCTCGTCGGACTCCGGCTGGTCCTCTTCGGATTCCGGGTCCAGTTCCAGCTCCGACTCCGGCTCGTCGAGCTCCGACTCGGGCTCCTCGAGTTCCAGCTCCAGCGACTGATTTCACCCGGCCGCCTGCTTAACTGTGCCGATGCAGACCGAGGTCATCACCGTCAAGACCGGCTCCCGGCCGGTCGTGCGCGACATCACCGACGAGGCGAGCCGGTTCGTGGCCGGCCTCGGCGACGGCCTGCTGCACGTCTTCGTCCCGCACGCCACGGCGGGGGTCGCCATCATCGAGACCGGCGCCGGCAGCGACGACGACCTGCTCCGGGCCCTCGACGACGTGCTGCCGGCGGACAACCGCTGGCAGCACCGCCACGGCTCCCCCGGCCACGGCCGTGACCACGTCATGCCGGCGTTCGTCGCGCCCTACGCGACGCTGCCGGTGATCGGCGGCCGGATCGCGCTCGGCACCTGGCAGTCCGTCTGTCTGGTGGACCCCAACGGTGACAACGCCACCCGCCAGGTCCGCTTCTCGTTCCTGTCCGGATGAATGAACCGGGTATCCGCGCGGCCTGAGCGCCGCCACGCGTGAGGATTGATGCCGTGATCGAGCGCCGCGTCGCCGTCGTCTTCCTGGTCGACCCCGAGGGCCGGATCCTCATGCAGCACCGCGACCAGCACGCCAAGGTCTCGCCGAACCAGTGGGCGATGCCCGGCGGCAAGATCGAGGAGGGCGAGGAGCCGATCGAGGCGGCCCGCCGCGAGGTGCTGGAGGAGACCAGCCTGACCGCCGGAGCCCTGGAGCACTACTTCACCGGCACCCGCCCGTCCGTGTCCACCGTGGACGGGCTGGTCGAGATGCACGTCTACTTCGGCCCGACCGACGCCGCCCAGGACGACGTCGTCCTCGGCGAGGGGCAGGCCATGGTCTTCCTCACACCCGACGAGATCCTGGCCCTCGACCTGGGCGTCACCGCCGTCCGCCTGGTGCCCGGATTCCTCGCCTCCGAGCAGTACAAGGCCCTCGCCGAGCGCGGGAAGGGCTGACCCGGCGGGCGCCGCGACGGTCGGGATCCCGGGCGGGAGTGGCATCCGATGACCGTTTTCGGCCATGCTGTCGAGCGTGACCACCCCTCAGGATCTCGACGAGCGCTTTCGCGCGGAGCTTGCCGGGCTCGTCACCACCACGGTCATCCGGGCAGTCGACGAGCCGGTGCGGGACGACACCGCGCTCACCGGCGCGCAGGCCCGGGCGCTCTACGACGCCCAGTCGACGAGCCGGCATCTCGACCTGGCGGCCCGCTGGCTGCGCAGCTTCGACGCCGGTTACTACACGATCGGGTCGTCGGGCCACGAGGGGAATGCGGCGGTCGCGGCGGCCTTGCGCCCGACCGACCCGGCGCTGCTGCACTACCGCTCGGGCGGCTTCTACTGCATGCGCGCCGGCCAGGTGGCGGGCAGCGACCCGATCCGTGACGTGCTGCGCGGGGTCATGGCCTCGGCCCGGGAGCCGATCGCCGGCGGCCGGCACAAGGTCTTCGGCCACGCCGACCTGCACGTCATCCCGACCACGTCGACGATCGCCTCGCACCTGCCGCGGGCGGTCGGCATCGCGTACGCCCTCGGCCGCGGCCGCCGCCTCAACCCGCCCGCCAACGGGCACGGCTGGCCGGCCGACGCGGTCGTCGTGTGCTCCTTCGGCGACGCCTCGATCAACCACGCCGCCGCCACCGCCGCGTTCAACACCGCCGGCTGGTGCGACCACGTCGGCATCAAGCTGCCCCTGCTCTTCGTCTGCGAGGACAACGGGCTGGGCATCAGCGTCCGCTCGCCCGAGGGCTGGGTCACCGCGGCCCTGCAGAGCCGCCCCGGCCTGCGGTACTACGCCGCCGACGGCACCGACAGCGCGGCCACCTACGACAAGACCGCCGAGGCCGCGGCCTGGGTCCGGCGGTACCGCCGCCCGGCCGTCCTGCACCTCACCACGATCCGGCTGATGGGCCACGCGGGCGCCGACGCCGAGATGGCGTACCGCACCCCCGTCGAGATCGCCGCCGACCTCGCCCGCGACCCGCTCGTCCGCACCGCCCGCCTGCTGGTCGACGCCGGTGTGGCCACCCCGGCCGAGCTCATGGCCCGCTACGACGAGCTTGGCTGGGACGTGCGCCGGGTGGCCGAGGAGGTGCTCGGCGAGCCCCGCCTGGCGAACGCCTCGGAGGTGACCGCCCCGCTGGCCCCGCGCCGCCCGGTCCGGGTCTCGCGCGCGGTGAGCGACGCGGCGACGGCCCTGATGGACGACGAGGACGGCGACGTCGCGGCGATCGGCGACGACCTGGAGTTCACCCGGGCGGGCGGACCGGCGCCACGGATGACCGCCGGCCAGCCGCTGTGGGCGCCCTCCGGGGCCGTTTCGGCTTCGTCTCCGGCCTCCGCTGCTGCGGCTGAGCCTGTGGCCGGCCGTCACAGCGCGTCGCCGTCCGACCCAGCCGCGGACGTTCCGCCGACCGTGCAGTCCGCTGCGGGCGGCCACGCTTCCGCGGGCGGCCTGGGCGCGCAGCCCTCCGCGGGCGGGCCGGGCGTGCACGGCGCTCCGACGTCCGCTCCTCCCGCCGCCGGTTCGTCCAACTCGGCCCTGACCTCCACGAGCTCCGCGGCCGCTGCGCTGCCGGCCCATGGTTCGGCGGCGTCCGGCCCGCCGGCGGCGGACGGTTCGGCTGCCTCCGGTCCGCCGGTCGCCCAGGGTTCGGCCGCCCCCGCGGAAGCCCTGCCGCACTTTTCCGATGTTTCGGATTCGTCGGCCTCCACCTCCACCTCAGCCTCCACCTCAGCCTCGGCCTCGGCCCAGGACGAGGACGAGGAGTGGCCGGACCCGGAGCCGGTGTCGCCGGCCGGGGCGGCGCGGCCCGACCGGGACGCCCCCGAGCCCGCGCGGGACAGCCGGCTCAACGGCAACGGGCAGCCGCCCACCCGGGCCGCCGCCTTCAACGGCCGGCTCCCGGAGCGGGCCGGGCCGCTGACCCTCGCCCAGACGATCAACGCGACGCTGACGGATGCGATGCTGGCGTACCCCCAGATGGTCGTCTTCGGCGAGGACGTGGCCGCGAAGGGTGGCGTCTACGGCGTGACCAAGGGCCTGCGGGACCGCTTCGGCGCGACGCGCGTCTTCGACACCCTGCTCGACGAGACCAGCATCCTCGGGCTCGGCCTCGGTGCCGGGATCTCGGGCCTGCTGCCGGTACCGGAGATCCAGTATCTCGCCTATCTGCACAACGCCGAGGACCAGCTGCGCGGCGAGGCGGCCACGATGCAGTTCTTCTCGCAGGGCGCGTTCCACAACCCGATGGTGGTCCGGGTCGCCGGGCTGGCGTACCAGCAGGGCTTCGGCGGCCACTTCCACAACGACAACGCCCTGGCCGTGCTCCGGGACATCCCCGGCCTGGTGGTGGCGGCCCCGTCCCGGGCCGAGGACGCCGCGCCGATGCTGCGGACGTGCCTGGCCAGCGCCGTCGTCGACGGGAGCGTGTGCGTGTTCCTGGAGCCGATCGCGCTGTACCACACCCGCGACCTGCACACCGAGAGCGACACCTGGTGGCTGTCCGACTACGCTCCGCCGAGCGAATGGTCGGCCATCCACGTGCCGATCGGCCGCGCCCGGACGTACGGCAGCGGGCCGAACGACGACCTGACGATCATCACCTTCGGCAACGGGGTGCGGCTGTCGCTCCGGGCGGCGGCGCGGCTCGCCGGCGAGGGCATCGCCTGCCGGGTCGTCGACCTGCGCTGGCTGTCCCCGCTGCCGGTCGGCGACATCATCAAGCAGTCCTCGGACACCGGCCGGGTGCTGGTCGTGGACGAGACCCGCCGCTCCGGCGGCGTGGGCGAGGGCGTCATCGCGGCCCTGGTCGACGCCGGCTACGTCGGGGTCGCCCGCCGGGTCGCCGCCGTGGACTCGTTCGTGCCGCTCGGCCCGGCCGCCAACCACGTGCTCGTCTCCGAGGAACAGATCGTCCAGGGGGCGAGATCACTGTTGGCCCGGTAGTTTAGACCGATAGTTTTTCGATCGCATCGGTGCGCCACTTGCGTTGACGGCCCGTACTGTGTGGACTACGCGCTAACAAGTGGTGTGTTGCGACAGGAGGCAGTGGACAGTGAACGCGACCGCGGGTCAGGCCGAGGTGAAGAGCCTGGCGGACCGGTTCGGCGTCGAACCGGGCATGGTCGTTATGGAGATGGGGTACGACGACGACGTCGACCAGGATCTCCGCGACGTCCTGATCGACCGGTGCGGGGACCTGGTTGACGAGGAGACCGACGAGGTCGTCGACGTGGTGCTGCTCTGGTGGCGCGACGAGGACGGCGACCTGGTCGAGACGCTCATCGACGCCCTTGGCCCCCTGGCGGACAACGGCGTGGTGTGGCTGCTCACGCCCAAGGCCGGCCGCCCCGGGCACGTCGAGCCGAGCGAGATCAACGAGTCGGCGCCCACCGCCGGACTGCAGCAGACCTCGACGGTCAACGCGGGCAAGGACTGGACCGCCGCGCGCCTGGTGGCGCCCCGGGCGGCCCGCTCCCGCCGCTAGCCGCCGGTAGGGGGCGCGGCCGCGGCGACCCGCCCTCACCGTCACCCCCGCCGGGGGTGTCAGCGGCGCGCCCCGCTGCGCCGCCAGTGGTCGCTGTGCGCCGAGAACCGCCGGTCGGAATGCCGTCGGCCGCTTCGCCGCGCCTTCACCTCGCCTCCGCCTTGCTTCTGAGAGCCGCCGACCGCGGCTGTGGCCACCCTGGCCCGCACCCTGGCCCGCGCAGCGCAGCGTGGATCGCGGCGGCGCTTGCACGGCCACCTCGCACTGCTCCCGTGCCTGACCGCGGGCCCACCTGCCCGGCCAGCCGACCTGCCTTAGCCGGCCGCCGCCTGCCCAGCTAGCCGACCTGCCTTAGCCGGCCGCCTCCTGCCCTAGCCAGCCGCCACCTGTTCGGCGCCGACAGAAATCCCGCCACGCCTGGGTGCCGCCCGGCGCGATGCCCACCTGCATCGACGCCACCCGCACCATGGGCGGCCCGCACGCCCGCGCCACCAGGTCCCGCGCCGCGGTCCTCCCTGGTGCCGGCGCGTGGGCGGTCAGTCGACGGTGGTCGGTCTCGGCTGGTGGCGGGCGGTCAGCTGGTGGGCATCGCGCTCGTCGAGGGCTTCTTCGAGGCGCTCGCGGAGGCCGACGGCGAGGTCGAGCCCCACCAGCCGGAGCGGGTGGGCGACGGCGAGTTCTTCGGGGTGTTGGTGGCCGTGGGCTGGGGCGTGAACACCCGCACGTCCGAGAACGTCACGTCGGCCTCGTCGCCCGTCGTGCTGAACGCGCCCAGGTTGGTCCGCCCGTCGCGGATCTCCTGGTCGGAGACCCGGCCGACCTGCTCGCCGCCCACGTAGATGACCAGCGCGTCCCCGGCGACGGCGAAGGCGACGTAGGTGTCCTCGCTCGTCTTGACGTACCACTCCGCGATCAGGTTGTTCTTGCCCGGGCCGCTGTCGGCGAGCCGGTGCAGGCGCACGTAGCCGTTGGCGCAGTAGCCCAGCGTGTACCCCCGGCTGCCGGTCCGCAGCCACATGCCGGCGCAGCCGCTGGTCGCGTGCACCTTGGCCTCGATGCCCGAGTCGGCCAGCTTCACGTCGAGCGGCTTCTGCAGGGTGCAGCCGGTGAGCCCGTTGACCTTGGTCGTGACGTGTAAGTCGTCCGCCGTGGCCGTGCACTTGCCGCCGGAGTCCTCGTCCTGGCTGTACCAGATCTTGTCGATCGACGGCAGCGACATCCGCTTCCAGCCGTCGGGCACCCAGCCGGGCCGCTCCTCCCGCTGGTACGCGGGGATGACCTGCGGCGTCGCGCCCGGCGCCGGCGCCGAGGTGGGCGCGCTCGACGACGAGGTGGCGCCGGGGCCGCCGCCCGCCTGCTTGTTCGACCGATCCTGGAAGACGACGTACCCGGCGAGCCCGAGCGCGAGCACCAGCACCACGACCAGCACCGGCACGGCGACGTTGCGCCGCGGGCGCGGTGGCGGCGCCGGGATCTCCTCCCGGGGCGGCTGGGCGTAGTCGACCTTCATCGCGGACGGCGACTGGTAGTTGGGGATGGCCGGCACGGCGTGCACGGTGCGCGGCGGCAACGGCTGGGTCGACTCCGCGTCGGTGCCGCGGTACACGCCGCCCTGGTAGTTCTGGCCGGCCGCGGGGCGCACCGTCGGGTACACCGGCGGCTGCGGGGGGCGCGGCGGCTGCGGCGGGCTGACGGGGACGGCGCTGATCGGGGCACCGCCTGGGATGCCGCTGACGGGCGTGCCGGGGACGCCGCTCACGGGTGCGTGCGGGACACCGCTGACGGGGGCCTGAGGGACGCCGCTGACCGGAGCCTGCGGGTACACCTGCTGGTAGCCCACCGGTGGCCCCTGCTGCTGGGGCACCTGGGGCGGGAAGCCCTGTCCGGGCTGTTGTACCTGCGGCTGGCCCGGCTGCTGGAACCCGCCGGGCTGGGCCTGCGGGTGGCCCTGGAACTGGCCGGGCTGCTGGAAAGCGCCGGGCTGGCCCTGCGGCTGAGCCTGAGGCTGGCCCTGCGGCTGGCCCTGGGGCTGGCCCGGCTGTTGGAACGCAACGGGCTGGCCCTGGGGCTGAGCGGGCTGCTGGAAGGCTGCCGGCTGGGGCTGTGGCTGGGCCGGCGGGAACGTGCCGGGCGGGGCGCTGACGGGCGGCTGGAACGTCCCCGGGGGCGAACTGACCGGGAACGTCCCGGGAGGCGCGCTGATCGGGGGTGCGCCGGCTGCGGCGCCCGCGGCGCCCGCGGCGCCCGCGGGCAGGCCACCGGCCGCGGCCAGGCCGGCGCCGGGGCCCGCGGGCGGGGGGCCGCCGGCCGGGTGACCGTTGGGCTGGTCGGCGGGCTGTCCGGTGGACGGGGCGACGCTGACCCAGGCGCGGAGGCTGCCCTCGGCGACGACGAGCTCGGGCTGCTCGATCATCGTGGGGGCCATGCCGAGCTCGCGCTCGAGCAGGGTCGCGACGAGCGGGATGCGGCTGGAGCCGCCGACGAGGAAGATGCCCGCGAGTCGGGTCTTGTCGAGGCCGGCCCAGCGGACCACCGCCGAGGTGGTGCGGACCGTCTGCTCGAGCAGCGGGCGGGCCAGCTCCTCGAAGGCGTCGCGGGTGATGCTGAGGTCGGCGGCGAGGATCGGCACGTGCAGGCCGGTCGCGGCCGTGCGCGACAGCATCTCCTTGGCGATGCGGGCGTCGTCCCAGAGGAGCCTGCGATACCGCCGGTCCTCGGTCGTCTGCGGACCCTCGAGGCGGGCCCAGACGTCGGCGTCGGGCAGCTGCTGCTTCGCGTGGTCGACGATCAGCGCGTCCAGGTCGAGGCCGCCCAGGTCGTCGATGCCGTCGACCGCGCGCACGTCGAAGCCCTCGCCGGCGCGGGTGACGATGCTCGCGTCGAACGTGCCGCCGCCGAAGTCGTACACCAGCAGACCCTGGTCGGCTTCGAGGGGCTTCCGCAGTACACCTGCGAAATAATGCGCAGCGGCAACCGGCTCCGGCATGAGCGAGGGCTGCGGCAGGCCGGCGAGCTTGGCCCCCTCCATGAGCGCGAGGCGGCGCGACACGCCCCAGGCCGCCGGGTGCGTCAGGGTCAGCGCGCTGACCGGCCCGCCCGCGACCCGGGTCGCCTCCTGCGCGACGCGCGTGAGGACCGCGCCGATCAGCGCGGGGACGGTGACCTCGAGCTCGCCGAGCAGCACGGTGCCGTCGTCGATGCGCCGCTTGGGGCTGGCCTCGAAGCGGGCCGGCTCGACCCGCGCGGCGTGCACGGCGTCCCGCCCGACGAGGACGGCGCCGTCGACCTGCGCGTAGACGCTCGACGGAAGGAGCGGCGACCCGTCGAACAGCAACGGACGGACCCTCCCATCCGGCCACGCGAGAAGCGCGACGGTGTGGGAGGTCCCGAAGTCGATGCCCAGACGTGGACCGGCTGCCATGCGGGCGAGTGTAGGCCTTGGGTACGACAACTGGCATGCTCGGTTCATGACCCTGGATGTCGGCAAACCGGCACTGGCCGTGGGCGCCTCAGCGCCGGACTTCACGCTGCGGGACCAGAACAATCAGGAGGTGAGCCTGCGCGACCTCCTGTCTGCGGGCCGCGCCGTATTGCTGGTGTTCTATCCGCTGGCGTTCACCGGCACCTGCCAGGGCGAACTGCACGCGGTACGGGACAACCTCTCCGCCTTCCAGAACCCCCGCGTCCAGGTGCTGACGGTGAGCGTCGACTCGCCGTACGCGCACAAGGTCTGGGCGGACCGGGAGGGCTACGACTTCCCGCTGCTGTCGGATTTCTGGCCGCACGGCGCGGTGGCCCGCGCGTACGGGGTGTTCAACGAGAAGGCCGGCTTCGCAAACCGCGGAACGTTCCTGGTAGACGCCTCGGGGGTGGTCCGGTTCGCCGAGGTCCAGGGGCCGGGGAAGGCTCGTGAGCAGGCCGGATGGTTGGCCGCGATCGAGGCGCTGTGAACCGGGATGAGGAGAGCGGGGGGTCTTGGGTAACATCTTGGTACCCAATCCCGGATGACCGGGGTCGGGGCGCGTAGCTCAGTGGAAGAGCACCCGCCTTACAAGCGGGGGGTCGTTGGTTCGAACCCAACCGTGCCCACCAGAAACAACGTCACATGCGAGGCCCGCCTTACGGCAACGGTGAGCTGGCCCCGCCGCCACGGACGCCTTCCGTCATCACGCTCGATGATCTTGCCGTGATGATCGCTGAGGACCCACATGGACGCAACCAAGATGCCGCTGGCCTCGCTGCTGAACACGGCACCGGCTGACCAACTGGGTTGAAGATCCGCCTGACCCGCGCCTACATGGCGCGCCAGTTCGGGGGCGAGGCGGTCATTGACAGCGTAGAGCCTTGATCAAGGGAAACTTCTGGCTGCTCCAGCGACCATACGTTTCCCTTGATCTTGAGCGCGACGTGCGACGTGCGACGCGCGACGCGCGACGCGCGACCCCTCAGGAGGGCGGGGAAGAAGACCTCCGCATTCAAGCCGATGAGGACAGGCAGCACGCCGGAGCTAGTCGCAAAGAACTTTGTGCCGTAAAGTTCTCTGCGTGAACGATGACGACGACGTGCCGTTGGAGTCGCCCGCCGAGTCGCTGGCGCTCATCAGCCGGGAGCGGGACGCGGTCAGCCGGAGCGTCCAGTTCAACCCCCTCGCGTACTACCTGCCGTGGGGGTTCGCCTGGCTGATCGGGTTCGGGCTGCTGTTCCTGCGCTACGGGCCGGACGGCCGCGTCTTCGTGCCGATGCCCGACTGGCTGCCCCTGGTCGCGCTCTTCTCGCTGCTGGCGGCCGCTGCCATCGGTACCGTCGCCATGTCGACCGCCAAAGGACGCCACGTCCACGGCCGGTCCGCCTGGCAGGGGGCCGTCTACGGGTGGACCTGGTTCCTGGCGTTCGCCGGGGTCGGCAGCACCCTCGGCCGGTTCACCAAGTATCTGCCGGACGACGAGGCCGGCCTGCTGTGGGGGTCGGCCTCCGTCGGGGTCACCGCGGTCATGTACCTCGCCGGCTCCGCGATCTGGCTCTCCCGCGAGATGTTCGTGCTCGGCGCCTGGGTGACCGTCGTGAACATCGCCGGTGTCATCGCCGGGCCCGGCTGGCACTCCCTGCTCATCGCGGTCGGGGGTGGCGGCGGGCTGATCCTGTTCGGGGTCGCGCTGTGGGTCCGGGGTCGGCCGCGGTGACGGACCTCGACCCGGTGATCCACGCGCAGGCCCGGCTGCGCATCATGGCCGCGCTGTCCGGCCTCGCCGACGGCGACCGCATGACGTTCCCCCGGCTCCAGCAGATCCTCGACATGACCGCCGGCAACCTGTCGGTCCACCTCACCAAGCTCGAACAGGCCGGCTACGTCGAGGTGGCCAAGTCCTTCCGCGGCCGGACCCCGACCACGTCGGCCGGCCTCACCCGCCGCGGCCGGGTCGCGTTCGAGGACTACACCGCCGCGCTCCGTGCCCTGCTCGAACCACCGAAACACCATCCCGAGGAGGGATAGATGCTCGCCCGCACCGTCGAGGTCACCAAGCGCTTCGGCGACACCCTCGCCCTCGACCACGTCTCGCTCGACATCCCCGAAGGCGGCGTCGTCGGCCTGCTCGGGCCGAACGGCGCCGGCAAGAGCACGTTGCTCAGCCTGTTCGTCGGCCTCCGCCGGCCCACGAGCGGGACCGTCGAGCTGCTCGGCGGCGACCCGCGCGACCCGGCCAGCCGCCGGCGGATCGGCGTCACGCCGCAGGAGACCAGCCTGCCGGGCACGCTGCGGGTGCGGGAGTGCGTCGCGTTCGTCGCGGCCCACCACCCCGACCCGGTGCCGGTCGGTGAGCTGCTGGAGCGGTTCGGGCTGGCCGACCTCGCCAAGCGGCAGACCGGCGGGCTGTCCGGCGGCCAGCGGCGGCGGCTCGCGGTCGCGCTCGCCTTCGCCGGGCGGCCGAAGCTCGTCTTCCTCGACGAGCCGACGACCGGGCTCGATGTGCAGGCCCGGCGCGCCCTGTGGGACACCGTCCGCGAGTTCGCGACCGAGAACACCGTCGTGCTCACGAGCCACTACCTGGAGGAGATCGAGGCGCTCGCCGACCGGGTCGTGGTGCTCGGCGACGGGCGGATCCTCGCCGACGACACGGTCGCCGCGATCCGCGGCATGGTCGGCATCCACCGGGTGAGCCTCGTCGTGGACGACCTGCCGGCCCTCAACGGCGTGGTCAGCGTCGAGCACGCCGACGGCCGCACCTCGCTGCTCACCCCCGACGCCGACGAGCTGGTCCGCGAGCTGATCCACAAGGACGTGCAGTTCCACGGCCTGCAGGTCCAGCCCACGACGCTCGAAGAGGCGTTCCTGACCCTGACCGGGAAGTGACGATCATGTCCCTCGTGCTCACGCACACGCGGTACCGAATCATCGAAACGGTCCGCATTCCCGTCGCGGTGCTCGGCGGAGCGTTCTTCCCGGCCGCGTCGATGCTGTTCTTCGTCGTGCCGTTCGCGGGCGACGACCCGGTCGGCGCCACGTACGCGACGGCGTCGATGGTGATGTTCGCCGTCATGACCAGCTCGCTGTTCACCTACGGCGTCGGGGTCGCCGACGACCGGGCCCAGCCGTGGAGCACCTACGTGCGCACGCTGCCGGCCGGGCCGGGTGCCGCGTTCACCGGCCGGATCCTCACCGGGCTGACGATGATGGGCATCTCTCTGGTACCGGTGGTGATCATCGGCTGGCTGTTCACCGCGGCGACGGCGACTCCGCTGCAGCTGCTGCTCGCGCTGGGGGTGGTGGTGCTCGGCGCGCTGCCGTTCACGTTCATGGGGCTCGCGATCGGGTACTGGCTGCCCACCAAGGCCGCGCTCGCCGTCGCGCAGATCACCTTCTTCCCGCTGGCGTTCGGCGGCGGGCTGCTCTCGGCGCCGGGCGACGCGCCGGGCTTCGTGGAGGCCATCGCGCCGTACCTGCCGACGCGCGGCGCGGTCGAGCTCGTCTGGGCGGCGGTCGGCGACTTCCGGGTGTCGGCGACGTCGATGATCGCGCTCGTGGCGTGGACGGTCGCGATGGCGGCGCTGGCCGCGTGGGCGTACCACCGCGACGAGGGCGAGCGCTTCTCGTGACGATCTTGGGATGGTGGTCCCTGACTTGCCGGAAATAGCACGATAAAAACGGGACCACAACTCCAAGATCGCGGGGCGGGGTCGCCGGAGGACGTGACACCTGAGGGAAACCGTGCGCAAAGATGGCGCCGTGGAGAAATGGGTGGCGTTCCGGCGGTCGCGGATCGACCGCGTGGTCGCCATGGTCCGGGCGGTCGCCGAGGCCGCCGACCCGGGCGAGCACGGCGAGGGCGTCGAGGTGGTGGTCGAGGCGCCCCGCAAGAAGTGGTGGCAGGCGCTGTTCAACCGCGACGACACCCTGGCCCAGGCCCGCATCGTGGTGACCAGGGCCGGCGGCGAGGTGCGCTACCCGTTCGACATCCAGCTGGTCACGGCGTACGGCGGAAACGCGGCCCACCGCCTCGGCACGCGGCCGGGATGGGCGGTCAGCAACTCGGCCGGGATGGCGTTCGTGATCCAGAAGGGCACCCAACGCACCGCGTTCGACTTCGAGGAGCTCACGACCGGCGCGGTGGCCGCCCTGGCCAAGCTGCGCCGCAAGCCCCAGGAGCGGGGCTGGCGGGCCCGGGTGGACAGGGCGGTCCGCCGGACCTAGACCCTAGAGGGCGTCGATCGTGGCGATCTCCTCGGCGGTCAGTTCGAAGCCGAGCACCGCGAGGTTCTCGCGCATGCGGGACTCGCGGGTGGACTTGGGGATGATGACGATGTCGTGGTGGAGCTGCCACCGCAGTACCACCTGGGGCACCGACGCGTCGTGGGACGCGGCGATCGCGACCAGGCGCGGGTCGTCGAGCGGCGTGTTCTTCAGCGAGCTGTACCCCTCGACCACGATGCGACGCTGCCGCATCTCGTCGAGGAACTTCGGCTCGTGCTCGGACGGGCTCCAGGAGACCTGGTTGACGACCGGGGCCTCCCCCGTCTCCCGGATCAGCTCGTCGATGAGCTCGGCGTCGTAGTTGCTCACCCCGAGCGAGCGGGCCCGGCCGGCGTCGCGCTGCTCGAGGAACGACACCCAGGTCGGCAGCGACTTGCCGCGGGACGGGGGCCAGTGGATGAGCCACAGGTCGACGTAGTCGACGCCGAGCGCGTGGAGGCTGGCCTCGATGGTCTGCCGCTCGCGGCCGGCCTGCGACGGCGGCAGCTTGGTGGTGATGAAGACGTCCGAGCGGTCGACGCCGCTGTCGCGCAGCGCCCGCCCGATCTCGGCCTCGTTGCCGTACATGGTGGCCGTGTCGATGTGGCGGTAGCCCACGTCGAGCGCCGTGCGGGTCGACTCGTACGCGGACGTGCCGGTGATCTGCCAGGTGCCGAAGCCGACGACCGGCAGTGCGACGCCCGGCGCGAGTTCGACGGTTGGGATCTCATGTGCCATTCCCCCATAGTGCCCGACACTGGGCCGATGGAATGGGTGCGGATCGGGGCCTCGGCCGACTTCACCGGCCGGCCCCACCCGGTGGCCGTCGACGGCGTGGCCCTCGTCGTGCTGCGACCGGCGCCCGGGGCGGCGCCGGTGGCCTTCGCCGACCGCTGCCCGCACCGGCTGGTGCCGCTGTCGGCGGGCTCGTTCGAGCACGGAGTGCTGCGCTGCCCTTACCACGGGTGGGAGTTCGACGCGTCGGGGCGTTGCCTGGTCGTACCGTCGAACGGCCCGGAGGCCAAGGTGCCCCCACGCGCGGACCTCCCGCCCGGCCCGCCGCTGCGGGAGGCGGACGGGTCGGTGTGGGTGGACCGCGCCGCCGTCACCCCGCCCGGCCCGCTCGACCTGCTGTCCAATGTGGATCCCGGGCTGCTGCGCGCCTGGCACCCGGTGGCCCTGCTGGAGGAGCTGCCCACGACGGCCCGGCTGCTGGGCCGGGAGTGGTCCCTGTCGACTGTGGACGGCGTCGTCCGGGCGGACCCCGCCCCCTACGCGGTCGGCGTGCGCTGGGGACTCGTCTGGCTCGCGCCGCTGGAGCCGCGGACCGGCCTGTTCGACGATCCCGACGCCGAGGACGCCGCCTACGCCGGCGCCTGGCTGCCACCGTCGCGCACCGGTGTCAGCGCCGGCGTCGTCGCCGACAACTTCCTCGACGTCGCCCACTTCCCGTTCGTCCACGCGGCGACGTTCGGGGCCGGTGAGGAGCGCGTCGTCGGCCCGTACGACGTGACCGAGCGCCCCGACGGCTGCCGCAGCGTGCAGGTGCAGTGGTTCGACAACCCCGGCGACCCGGGGGTGGCGGCCGGCCTGCGCCCCGTGCGGCAGCGGCGGCGGGCCACCTACGTGCACCGGGCGCCGTTCCAGCTCATGCTCCGGCTCGAGGAGCTCGACGCCGGCGCGGTGAAGACGATCCTGTTCTTCGCGCAGCCCGAGTCGGCGGGCAGCACGCGCATCTACACGAAGATGCTGCTGCACGGCATCGGCGGTGTCGCCGACCCGTCACCGGACGTGGTGGCCGCCGAGGTGGCGTTCGAGGAGGCGGTACTGGCGGAGGACCTCGCGCTGCAGGCCCGGATGACCGTGCCCGGGTTGCCGCTGCGGCCGCGGGACGAACTGCACGTGCGCGCGGACCGGCTCGGGGTGGCGCTGCGCCGTTCGTTGATCCCGTATCGCACCTTGTCCTGACCGAGTAGGTTGCGCCTATGTTGGAGTTTCCGCCAGGGTTCCGCTTCGGAGTGTCCACCGCCTCCTACCAGATCGAGGGCGCCGTCGCCGAGGACGGTCGCGGACCGTCCATCTGGGACACATTCGCGCACACGCCGGGCAAGGTGGCCCGCGGCGAGACCGGTGACGTGGCGTGCGACCACTACCACCGCTGGGAGTCCGACCTCGACCTGATCGCGGAGCTGGGCGCCAACGCCTACCGGTTCTCGGTGGCCTGGCCCCGCATCCAGCCCACCGGCGACGGCCCGGCGGTGGCCGCCGGGCTCGACTTCTACGACCGGCTGGTCGACGGGCTGCTGGCCCGCGGCATCGACCCGGTCGCGACGCTCTTCCACTGGGACCTCCCGCAGGCGCTGCAGGACCAGGGCGGCTGGAGCAACCGGGACACCGCGATGCGCTTCGGCGAGTACGCGGAGCTGGTCGGCGAGCGCCTCGGCGACCGGGTGAAGCTGTGGTGCACCCTCAACGAGCCGTACATCCACTTCGCTCTCGGCCACGTGCAGGGCGTCCACGCGCCCGGCCTGACGCTGTCGCCGGACGGCTACCCGTTCGTCGTGCACCACCTGCTGCTCGCCCACGGCCTGGCCGTGTCGGCGCTCCGGCGGCACTCGCGCGCCCCGATCACCCTGGCGAACAACTACTCGCCCGTCTGGCTCGCCGGCGAGACCGACGCGGACCGCGGCGCCGCCCTCTTCTACGACATGGTGCAGAACCACCTTTTCACGGATCCGGTACTGCTGGGTGCCTACCCGGCCGGCTTCGAGGCCCTGCTGGCGGGGGTGGACGTGGACGCCGTCGTCATGGAGGGCGACCTCGACGTCATCTCCCAGCCGATCGAGGCCCTCGGCGTGAACTACTACAACCCGAGCCTGATCGGCGCGCCCAACGGCGAGGACGGGCTGCCGTTCAGCCGCCTGCCGATCGAGGGGTACCCCCAGTCGGCCTTCGGCTGGCCGGTCGTCCCCGACGGCCTGCGTGAGCTGCTCGTCGGCTTCAAGGAGCGCTACGGCGACAAGCTGCCCCCGATCTGGATCACGGAGAGCGGCACGTCCTGGCCCGACGTCGACGACCAGTTCCGCATCGACTACATCTCCGGCCACCTGGAGGCGCTGCAGGCCGCGATGCGCGCCGGCGTCGAGGTGCACGGCTACTGCACGTGGTCGCTGATGGACAACTTCGAGTGGGCCGAGGGCTACGGCCAGCGGTTCGGCCTGGTGCACGTGGACTTCGAGACCCAGACCCGCACGAAGCGCCGCTCCTTCGACTGGTACCGGCAGGTCTGCGCCACCGCCGCGCCCCGGCCGGACCTGCAGGGCGAACCGACCGGATGACCCGGTGGATGCGGGGCCAGTCCGCGGGGTCCGGCTGGTCTCGGTCCACCGCTGCCCGCACCGGTGCTAGGAGCCCGGTAGCGGGTCCACCACCACCGCCAGCGACGCGAAGGCCGACTTGTTGCCGGTCGCGTCGAACGCCCGCACCCGCAGGCTGAAGGTCGTCCGGCCCGGTGCGCGCGGCTCGGTCCACGTCGTGCCGGGCACGTCGGCGATCCAGTCGGCGTCCTTGAAGACCTGGTAGCCCGCCACCCCCACGTTGTCGGTCGACGCGTCCCAGGACCAGGTCACCGCGGTCGCCGACAGAGCGAAGCGCAGGTTCGCCGGTACCGTCGGCTGGCGCGCGTCCGACGCCGGGCCCGGGTCGATGGCGACGGCGACGGCGAGCGCCGGGGACTGCAGGCCCGCGCCGTCGAAGGCGACCACCCGGAACGCGAAGGTGCCGAAGCCGAGCCGGGGCACGGTGAGGCCGGTGCTGCTGGTGGGGCCGTAGTGCTCGCCGTTGACGTACACGTGGTAGCCGGCGACCGCCACGTTGTCGGTCGCGGCCGTCCAGCCGAGCGTCGTGCCCTGGGCGCCGGACCCGAACCGCAGCTGCGTCGGCGCGCCGGGCGCCACGGTGTCCGGCGGCCCGCCGGGGGTGATCACGGCGAACGGCGAGGCGTTGCCGGCGGCGTCGAGGGCCCGCACGCGGTACGTGAAGATGGCCGGCGGCGGGGTCGGCATCGTGTACTCGGTGCCGGTGACGGTCGCTGCCAGGCTGGCGCCCAGGTACACCTCGTAGGCGGTGACGGCGACATTGTCCGCCGACGCGTCCCAGCGCAGCGTCATCGTGGTCGGCGCGAGGACGGTCCGCAGGTTGCCCGGGGCGGTCGGCGGGCGCAGGTCCGGGGTACCGCCGGGGCGGTAGTTCTGCGGGTCGCCGTCGCCCTGCGCGACGAACCCGAACGTCGTCGCGGCGCCGGCGGCCAGGGTCGCGTTCCAGGACTCCCCGACGACGGCGTAGTGCTCGCCGGTGCGGGTGAAGCGGCCGCTCCACGAGGTCGCGACCGCCGTGCCGGCCGGCAGGTCGAACTCGACCCGCCAGGTCAGCGGGGCGGCGGTGTCGTTGGTGACCGTGAACGCGCCGACGTACCCGCCGTTCCACGTGCTCTGCCGCTCGAATGCGACGGTGGCGGCCCGCGCGGGCGTGGCGGCGAAACCCACGACGGCGGCGGCCAGGACGGCGAGGGCGGCCGCCCGGCCGAGGACGCGAATTCGACCCATGTCGATGGATGCTAGGGTCGCGGCCACCGACCGTCAACGCGTGCCCACACTCCGGTCAGTCCCCGGAGTGCCCGAAGAACAGGATCCGGCCCGGGTGGACGACCAGGTGCCGGCCGATCCCGTAGCCGGTCAGCAGCCGGCCGAGGACCTCCGGCAGCCGGTCGCCCAGCCGCTCCAGGTCGTCCGTGGTCACCCGGGCCGTGCCGAACACGCGGGTGCACTCGTCCTCGGACACCGCGAAGGTCCGGCCGATCGCGTCGTCGCCGTCCGGGTCCCCTTCGCCGACCCCGGCCACGTCCAGGATCGAGTGCGCGGCGCCGTCCCGGATCCACCCGGCGGCCTCGAGCTCGTCCTCGGTCTCCGGTCGCGACGGCTCGCCGCCGTACGGCCAGTAGTAGTCCCCCGGGTCGAACTCGGCGGCGCGCAGGGCGGCGAGGGTGGCGGCGACGTTGCCGTCGAACGCGGCCAGGTAGTGCCACTCGGATGTGTCCACGCCGCGATGCTGTCACGCCGAGGCCGGCCGTCACGGGACGGCCGGCCTCGGTGCGGTGCTGTTCGTGCTGTCAGTGCGACGGGGCGGGCTCCAGCGGGTCGACCCGGTGGCGGCCCTCGCCGTCCGGGCCGTCCTCGATCTCCGTGGCGGTGACCGGGGACGCGTGGCGGCCCGCCTTCTTGAGCCGGCGGCGCTCCTTGCGGCCCTCGACCATCGAGTAGAGGGTCGGCACCAGCACCAGCGTCAGCAGCGTGCTGCTGATCAGGCCGCCGATCACCACGATGGCGAGCGGCTGCGAGATGAAGCCGCCCTCGCCGGTGAGGCCGATGGCCATCGGGAGCAGGGCGCAGATCGTCGCCACCGCCGTCATGAGGATCGGGCGCAGGCGGCGCCGGCCGCCCTCGATGACCGCCTCACGGACCGGCATGCCGCCCTCGCGGTACTGGTTGATGAGGTCCATCAGCACGATCGCGTTGGTCACGACGATGCCGATGAGCATGAGCACGCCGATCATCGCCGGCAGGCCCAGCGGGGTGTTCGTCGCGAGCAGCAGCAGGATCGCGCCGGTCGCGGCGAACGGGATCGAGACGAGCAGGATCAGCGGCTGGGCCACGCTGCGGAACGTCGCCACCATGATGATGAACACGATCGCGATCGCCGCCAGCATGGCCAGGCCCAGCTGACCGAACGCCTCCTGCTGGTCCTGCGTGACGCCGCCGAGGGTGACGGTCGCACCGGCCGGCAGGGTCAGCCCGTCGAGCTTCTTCTGCAGGGCGGTCGACACCTCGCCGAGGTTGTCGGTCGTCGCGCGGCCGGTGACCGACGCGCTGCGGTTGCCGTCGATGCGGGTGATGGCGGCCGGGCCGGCCCCCTCGGTGACGTCGGCGACCTGGTCGAGCCGCACGAACGGCGGGGTGGCCTGGACCGGGATCTGCAGCGCCTTGAGCTGGGCGAGCGTCGCCGGGGCCGGGCCGGAGCGCAGCACCAGGTCACGCGACTGGCCGTCGATGGTGAGCTCGGTGAGCGTCTGGCCGCGGTAGGCGGCGCTGACGATGCCGCCGATGGCGGCGTCGGACAGCCCGTACCGCGCGGCGGCGTCCCGCTTCACCTTGACGTCGACGCGCGGGTTGCTCGCCGACAGGTTGCTCTCGACGTCGGCGATGTTCTCGGTCTCCGACATCGCCTTCTGGGCCTGCTCCGCCGCCTTGGCGAGGTCGGCCGAGTTGTTCGCCTTGACGACGACCTCGAGCTGGTCGGTGGAGCCGCCGCCGCCGCCGCCGGCGGTGATCTTCACGGTGCCGATGCTCGTGCCGGCCGCCGCGACCTCGCTGCGCAGCTCCTCGATGACCTTGTCGACGTCGGTGTCGTCCTTGGCGGTGACCGAGAAGTTCGCCGTGTTCGTCGACTGGGCGCCGGCGAAGCCGAAGCCGGACGAGGCGCCGATGGTCGCCTGGTAGGCCTCGATGTCACTGCGCTTGGCCAGCAGGTCCTCGACCTTCTTCGCGGCCGCGTCGGTCGTCGCCAGGCTGGCGCCGAGCGGCAGCTCCTGCGAGATGGAGAACTCGGTCTGGCCCGACTGGTCGATGAAGTTCGTCTTCAGCAGCGTCGCCGAGCCGATCGTCAGGACGAACACGACGAGGCTGAGGCCGATGGTGATCCAGCGGGTCCCGGCGGAGCGGGTCACCCAGCTGATGATCGGCACGTAGCCGCGCTGCAGCGGGCTGCGCCGCTCCTTCTCCAGCGCCCTGGCCTCGATGGCCTCGCGCTCCTCGGCACCGAGCTGCTTCGGGGGACGCAGGAACCAGTACGCGAGCACCGGCACGACCGTCAGCGACACGAACAGCGAGGCGACCAGCGCGACCGCGATGGTGACCGCGAACGGCCGGAACAGCTCGCCGGCGAGCCCGCCGACGAGGCCGATCGGGAGGAACACGGCGACGGTGGTCAGCGTCGAGGCGACGACGGCGCTGGTGACCTCGCGGACACCGGTGAGGATCGCGTGGCGCTTCTCCTCGCCGTACTCCAGATGGCGTTTGATGTTCTCCAGCACCACGATCGAGTCGTCGACGACGCGGCCGACGGCGATCGTGAGGGCGCCCAGGGTCAGCAGGTTGAGCGAGTAGTCGCCGACCCACAGGCCGATCAGCGCGACGACCACCGACAGCGGGATCGACACGGCGGTGACCAGCGTCGAGCGGATCGACACCAGGAACACCAGGATCACGATCACCGCGAACAGCAGGCCGAGCGCGCCCTCGGTGGTGAGGCTCTTGATGGACGACTCGACGAACGGGGCCTGGTCGAAGATCGACGTGATCTTCGCGTCGCCGCCCAGCTGCGTCTGCAGCTCGGCCAGCTTGTCCTGGACCGCGTGGCTGATCCGCACGGGGTTGCCGTCGGGCGACGCGGTGACCGCGATGCCCAGGCTCGGCTTGCCGTTGGTCCGCGTGATCGAGGTGGCCTCGACGGTCTTGAGCTCGACCGTGGCGACGTCACCGAGCTTCGTGGCCGGCGTGACGTTGAGCGCCTTGAGCTCGTCGATCGTGCCGAGCGTGCCGCCGACCTGCACCGCGAGGGCCCGGTCGCCCTCGGTCAGCGTGCCGGCCGGGAACGAGACGCCGTTGGACTTGAGGGCCGCGGTGAGCGTCTGCGAGTTCACGCCGGCGGCGAGCGCCTTCTGGTTGAGCGTGATGAGCACGTTCTGGGTCTCGGCGCCGGTGACCTCGACGGTCCGGACGCCGTCGATGCCCTGCAGCGCCGGCACCACGATGGCGTTGAGCTGCTGCGCGAACGCCACCTGGTCGCCGGACTTGGACGCGGCGAGCACGATCGCGGGCAGGTCGTCGGTGGAGCCGGCGATCACCTGCGGCTCGACGGTCGACGGCAGCTGCGACCGGATCCGGGTGATCGACGTCTGGATCTTGTTGGTGATCTCGTCGATCGAGGTGCCGAACTCGAAGGAGACCTGCACCGTCGCGACGCCCTCGCGGCTCGTCGACGTGATGTCGGACAGCCCCGGCACGCCCTGCAGGGCGCTCTCGATGGGCTTGGTGACCTGCTCCTCGACGATCTCCGGCGACACGCCCGGATACGGCGCGACCACGAAGGCGGCCGGGAACTCGATCGACGGGATGAGCTGCTGCTTGAGCGACGGAATGGCAATGGCGCCGAAGCCCAGGACGACGATCGCGATGATCGCGACCAGCCCCCGGTTCGCCAAACTGAGCCGGGCGAGGAACGACATGGTTGGAGTCTTCTTCCGATCGGCTAAGACAGACGTTAGTTCGTGCGATGCTAACGGTTAGGCTCGCACAAAATTTATCCAGGAGGTAAAACATTCCTGTGAAGACTCACAGGGAAGCCCTGCTGCAGCGGGTGATGATGGCCGAGCAGCGCATGCGCTCCCTGGTCGCGTACGACCGAACCAACCCGATTTTCTCAGTAAACCTCACAATGCAGCAGCTCAGGGTGCTGTTACTGCTCTCCCGGCACGAAGGAATCGCCGGTCAGGAGCTGTCCCGCCTGCTCGGCGTGACGTTGGCCACGCTGTCCGGGATCATCGACCGGCTCGTCGGCCACGGTCTGGTCACGCGCGTCGAGGACGCCCACGACCGGCGCATCCGGCGCATCCACCTGTCCGCCGAGGGGCGCCGATTACTCGAGGAGATCATGGACAGCGGCAACCGCGCCCAGCGGCGGCTGCTCGACCGGCTCGACGACGAGACCCTCGAGATGCTGGAGACCGTGCTGGCCCGCATCGGCGACGCGGCGGTGGCCGAGGCGCTGGAGCAAGGGATAGTACTGCCGGAAAACGTGCTTCCGGAGCCCACTAGTCTGGAAGCGTGACTGTTCGCGTTCGCTTCGCCCCGTCCCCGACCGGCATGTTCCACGTCGGCGGCGCCCGGTCCGCGCTGCAGAACTGGATCTACGCCAAGCAGCACGGCGGCGTGTTCGTCCTGCGCATCGAGGACACGGACGCCGCCCGCAACCGTCCGGAGTGGACCGAGGGCATCCTCAACGCGCTCGGCTGGATCGGCATCGCCCGCGACACCTACGAGGGCCCCTACTTCCAGTCGACCTACGCCGAGCAGCACACCGCCGCCGCCCACCGGCTCTACCAGGAGGGCAAGGCCTACTACTGCGACTGCACCCGCGAGATGATCCAGGAGCGGGCCGGTGCGCAGTTCCGGGGGTACGACGGCTTCTGCCGCGACCGCTCGCTCGGCCCCGGCGAGGGCCGCGCCCTGCGCTTCCGCACGCCCGACGAGGGCAGCACCGTCGTCGTCGACCTGGTGCGCGGCGAGCCCACGTTCGAGAACAAGCTCATCGAGGACTTCGTCATCGCCCGCGCCGACGGCTCGGCGGTGTTCCTGCTGGCCAACGTCGTCGACGACATGACGATGGGGATCACCCACGTCATCCGGGCCGAGGAGCACCTGCCCAACACGCCGAAGCAGCAGCTGCTGTGGTCGGCGCTGGGCCGCACCCCGCCGATCTGGGCGCACGTGCCCGTGGTGGTCAACGAGAAGCGCCAGAAGCTGTCGAAGCGCCGCGACAAGGTCGCCCTCGAGCAGTACCGCGACGAGGGCTACCTCAGCGACGCCATGCGCAACTACCTCATGCTGCTCGGGTGGGCCCCGTCGAACGACCGGGAGATCGTGCCCTGGTCGGTCATCGAGGACGAGTTCCGGCTGGAGGAGGTCAACCCGTCGCCGGCCTTCTTCGACGAGAGGAAGCTGCGCGCGTTCAACGGCGAGTACATCCGGGCCCTGTCGCTGCCGGACTTCGTCACGGCCTGCGAGCCGTGGCTGACCGGCACCCCCGTGGCGCCCGGCGGCACCTCCGTGCCCGCCCCGCCGTGGGACCCGGCCGCCTACGACCCGAAGGTGTTCGAGGCCCTCGCCCCGCACGCGCAGACCCGCATCGCGCTGCTGTCCGAGATCGTGGTCAACGTCGACTTCGCCTTCCTCGACGAGCCGGCGGTCGACGAGGCGTCGTGGGCGAAGGCGATAAAGAACGGCGCCGCCGACCTGCTCGACGCGTCCATCGCGGCGTTCGAGGCGGCGTCGTGGGACGCGGAGGCGCTGAAGGCGGCGCTGGAGGCGGTCGGCGCGGAGCGCGGGCTGAAGCTCGGCAAGGCGCAGGCCCCGATCCGGGTCGCGGTGACCGGCCGCTCGGTCGGCCTGCCGCTGTTCGAGTCGCTGGAGATCCTGGGCCGCGACCGCACGCTGTCCCGCCTGCGGGCCGCTCGCGCCCGCCTGTAGCCCCCACCCCGTCCCTCCGCCCTTCTCCGCGGCGGCCTTCTCCGCGGCGGCGCTCCTAGCCGCGGCGGGCGGGCTGGGCGCGGATCACCCCGCCGCGCGGGTAGGGCGGCCCTCCGCCGGGTAGGCGGACGGGCCGTGAGAGGCGTGCTGGTGGTCGCGATCGTCCTGGCCGCGGTGGGCTTGCCCCCCGCGGCGCCCGTGCTGGCTGCGGAGCGCAGCCCGGGGATTCACGTGCGCGACGGGCGGATCGTCGAGGCCAACGGCTCCGACCTGGTGCTGCGCGGGATGAACCACGACGTCATGTGGTACCCCGACAAGAGCGCCTCGTTCGCCGGGATCAAGGCCGCCGGCGCCAACGCGGCCCGCCTCCCGCTCGGCATGGGCCACCAGTGGCGGGAGGCCAAGCCCGCCGAGGTCGCCAGCCTCGTGAAGCTCTGCGAGGTCAACCGGCTGATCTGCATCTTCGACGCGCACGACACGACCGGCTTCGGGCAGGACAAGAAGGCCGCGACGATGGCCCAGGCGGTGCGGTACTGGCTGGGCCTGCGCGATGTCCTCGTCGGCCACGAGGACCACGTCATCATCAACATCGCCAACGAGCCGTTCGGCAACGGCGCGACGATGCCGTGGGCCCAGCAGACGTCGGACGCCATCCGCACGCTGCGCGCCGCCGGCCTCCGGCACATGCTCATGGTCGGCGCGCCCGGGTGGGGCCAGGACGAGTCGTTCGTCATGCGCGACCAGGCCGAGCAGGTCGTGGCGGCCGACCCGGACGCCAACACCGCGTTCGACATCCACATGTACGGCCAGTTCAACAACGCGGCGAAGGTCAACAGCTACCTCAGCTCGTTCACGAAGCGCCGCCTGCCGATCCTGGTCGGCGAGTTCTCCGGCGAGCACCAGTGGGGCGACCCCGACGAGGACGCGATCATGGCCTACGCGGAGGCGCACGAGCTGGGGTACTTCGGCTGGTCCTGGAGCGGCAACGACAAGCAGTACAGCTATCTCGACCTGGTCCACAACTTCGACCCGGCCAGCCGCACCGCCTGGGGCCAGCGCTTCATCAGCGGGCCCAACGGTCTGGACACCGACACGCGTGAGGCGACGGTGTTCCGCAACGGTACCGCCGTCGACCGCCGCAGCCGCGCGCCGCAGGGCCTGGTCGTGTCCGACGTGACGAACGCCAGCGTGACGCTGCGCTGGCAGCGCCGCCCCGGCTCGGTCGGCGGGACGACGTACCAGGTGGTCGCGCTGAGCGGCGCCACCGAGTCCCGCGTGCTGACGACGGGGGCGACGTCGGCGACGATCCGGAACCTGAAGGGCTCGACGGAGTACGCCTACGCCGTCTACTCCCGGGACCTGCTCGGCAAGCGCTCGCCGCGCTCGGCGCTGGTCTACGCCGTCACGCCGCCGGCCTCGTGAGGAGCTTGCGGACCGCGACGATGCTCAGCGGTACCGCTGCGGCAACCCAGAAGACCGTGAGCACGACGACCGGGACGAGCCCGCTGTCCCGGCCGTCGTGCAGCGCGAGCGGCCGCGGCCCGCTGACGAACCCCTCCAGCGTCGACGCTTCGGTGTCCGAGTACCCGCTGAGCCGCGCGACCTCGAAGGCCCCGTCGTCGGCCCGGAAGGTCCCCTCGCACTCGAACCCGTGCTCGAGCGCCGCACAATGCTCGACCACGAGCGTCCCGTGCACGGTGGCGTTCTGCGCATCGGCGGCGGCCCGCCCGACGTCGTACCCACCGGCCCCGCCGACCGCGAGCAGGAAGGCGAACCCGACCCCGAGCATCCAGCCGGACCAGTCCGCGGCCCGCAGCCGCCAGAATTCCTCGCTCGGCAGCCGCCCGCCCCGCAGCAGCTGCACGGCCCAGCCGGCGACGAGCAGCCCGAGCCCGGTCCAGGCGACGGCGTGGTACTCCTGGATGAGGATCCGGTCGTCGTCGCCGTAGCGTTCCCGCAGCTCCCCGACCTTCGACCCGGCGTACACCCCGACGGCCAGCAACACGACCGCGGCACCGCCGACTCCCGCGGCGACCTTCCAGCGCATGCCGCCGAGGTTAGGACGCCGGATCCACCCCGAGGAGTGGAGCGGTAGACTACAAAAGTAAGATCATTTGGGCAGGTCGGATCTCATGGGCGTGAGAAGCCGGCGACGGTTGTACAAGGATCTGCCTGGCCTCGCGCCGGCGTCCTACCTCCCTGGCGGCGACCTCGCCGACGCTCTTCGCGCCGCGGCGGGCTGGACTGCCAGGACAAAGACCTGCCTGCGCTTCCTTGCGCGAACCAGGATCGCCCCGCTATACGTGCTGATCGTCATCGTCATCAACGTCGTGCTCAACCACGCCGTCAGCGCGGAAACCCGGAGCCAGATCGTCCTGGCCAACTCCACCAACGTCGACAACCTGCAGCACCACCGGATCTGGACGCTGGTCACCAGCGCCTTCGTGCTCGACGAGCGGGTCGGCGTGGCTGCGATGATCCCGCTGCTGCTGCTCCTGTCGCTGGCCGAGGTGCTGTGGGGGTGGCGGCGACTGCTCGTGGTGTTCTTCCTGTCCAACGCCGTGGCCAGCTGCCTCGTGTACGGGCTGCTGCTGGTGGGCGTCCGCGACAACTGGCTGGGCGGCGCGGTCACCATGGCCAGCGACGTGGGCACGAGCTACGGCTCGCACGCTGTCGGCGGCGCGCTTGCGCTCACCCTGCCCGTGCGTGCACGACGCTACCTGGTGCCGCTGGCGGTCCTGGTCGTGGTCGTACCGCTGCTGAACGGAGGCACCTTCACCGACATCGGGCACCTGCTGGCCGTCCTCCTGGGCTTTGTCGCCGGCTGGCAGATCCGGCGGCGGCCGCTGGCCGGGTGCCGCCTGCGCCGGGACCAGGCCGTGGCCTACTCGTTCGCCGACGTGACGCAGGCCCGGGCGGCACTGGGCACGGCGCTGCGCCTGCACGGGCATCGCCAGGCACGCCTCGACGACGCCGTCGCCGCCTGCTCCGACCGGGCGGCCCGGATACACGTGCGGGAAACCCGGGACATGAGCGCAATCGACGGCGCCGTCGCCGGCGGCGCCTGGGGGGTGGTGCTGGGCACCTTCGTCGGCATCCCGCTGATCGGCCTGGCCATCGGCGCGGTCACCAGCGCGGCAGCGGCACACTGGCACGACGCCGGCCTCAACGACGCCGCTGTAGAGAGGACCGTGCGCGCCCTGCCGACCGGGCGGGGCGCGCTCCTGCTGCTGGCCGACCCGGCCGGCAAGCCGACACTGACCCGCGCGCTCACCCGGGCCGGCGGCACCCCGGTGCCCAGTTGAACGCCATACCGCCAGGTGGCGGCTGACCTTCGTACGCATCCCGTCACCGACCGATCGGCTTGACCTGGCTGCCGCCCTGGCAGGATGTGGTGGTGAGCTCCCTCGACCTCGTCTTGGTGCTGCGTTACCGCAAGGCTGTGACGTACGGCTTCCACGTGTTGCTCGGCGCGCTCGAAGAGCACGAGACCACCACCTCGTACGAGGTGGTCTTCGCCGAGACCGCGTCGGCGACGATGGCCGCGATCGAGGCGGGGCTGGACCGCGCGAAGCGGGTGCTGGTGCTGTGGTCGTTCTACTCCCCGGACGCCGAGGCCCTTGCGGCTGAGTTGGCGACGATCAAGGCGGCGGCTCCTGGTGCGCTGCACGTCGCGGGTGGTGTGCACGCCACGGCGGAGCCGGTGCAGACGCTCGATGCCGGCTGGGATGTCGCGGCGATCGGCGAGGGCGAGACGACGCTGCTCAGGCTGGTCGACGCGGGCGGCGACCCGATCGGCGTGACCGGCCTGGCGTACCGCGACGCCGCTGGGAAGGTGGTCAAGACGGGGCGCCCGGAGCGCCTGCCGCTGGACACGTTCCGCGGCTTCTCGCTGCGCTGGCACCGGTTCAACGCCCTGGAGATCACCCGCGGCTGCGCGTTCTCGTGTCGCTTCTGCCAGACCCCGTTCATGTTCTCGGCCCGCTTCCGGCACCGCAGCGTGGAGAACGTGCGATGGCACGTGGACGAGATGGCGGCCCGTGGGCTGCGGGACGTCCGGTTCATCACCCCGACCGCGCTGTCCTACGGCAGCCAGGACGAGTCGCCGAACCTCGACGCTGTCGAGGAGCTCCTCGCCACGTGCAAGGAAGGCATCGGCCCGGACGGGCGGGTCTTCTTCGGCTCGTTCCCCAGCGAGATCCGCCCCGAACACGTCACCCGCGACGCACTGCGACTGGTCAAGAAGTACTGCGCCAACAACAACATCATCGTCGGCGCCCAATCCGGCTCCGACCGCGTCCTCGACGCCGCCAAACGCGGCCACGGCGTCGAAGAAGTCAAACGCGCCGCCCGCCTCGGCGTCGAAGAAGGCTTCCGCATCAACGTCGACATGATCTTCGGCATGCCCGGCGAAGACCAAGCAGACGTCGACGCCTCACTCAACCTCGCCCGCGAACTCGCCGACCTCGGCGCCCGCATCCACGCCCACACCTTCATGCCGCTGCCGGGCACCCCCTGGCGGGACGCCCCGGCCGGTGACGTCGCCCCGGAGACGATCCAGGCCGTCGACCGCCTATCCCAACAGGGTGCGCTGTACGGCCACTGGCAGCGGCAACGTGAGCACGCGGCGCGGCTCGCGGCCGCCGCGGGGGCACACCCGCGACCCGGGCGAAGCAGGACCTTGCTGCCGCTGCGTCCCTCGGCGGAACCGGCTGAGGAACTGTGACGAACCCCTAGCACACAAAGCGAACCCGTCAGGGCAGGGCGAGGACGCAGAACTCGTGGCCCTCCGGGTCGGTCAGGCACGTCCACGGGACGTCGCCCTGGCCGAGGTCGAGGTCGGTGGCGCCGAGGGCCCACAGCCGGGCCACCTCCGCCGCCTTGTCGTCGCCGGGGTACGGCAGCAGGTCGAGATGGACGCGGTCCGGCGCGGTCTTCGCGCCGGGCGTGCGGAGGAACTCGAGGTACGGGCCGACAGCCTTGGCGGAGCGCAGCACCGCACGGTCGTCGGTCACCTCGTGCAGGGTCCAGTCCATCGCCGCACCCCAGAACCGGGCCATGGCCGGCGGATCCGCACAGTCGACCACCATCCGGGCGATCGGTCCGGTGTCCCGGTAGCTCTCCCGGGGCTCCAGCACGCAGAACTCGTTGCCCTCCGGGTCGGCCAGCACCGTCCACGGCACTTCGCCCTGGCCTACGTCGGCGGGGGTCGCACCGAACGCCCGGAGGCGCGCGACCAACTCCGCCTGGTGGGCCGCGGAGGTGGTGGCGAGATCGATGTGCATCCGGTTCTTGGTCGCCGTCTTGAGTTCCGGGACGGTGACGACGTCGATGCCGACGGCGACCGGGTCCGGCCAGACGAAGTCGCCGACCGGCCAGAGGTACGTGGTCACGCCGGATTCCCCGCTGAACACGTTCCAGCCGAGCGCCTGCGCCCAGAACCGGCCGACCACCGAGTGATCGAGAGCCTTGATGTTCACCTGAACAGGTCGCAGCGCCACGCCGGCGATCCTATGCGGCGGCTTGCCATATGATCCGGCCCGGCGGAGTCGTAGCGCAGAGGTCGACGCGCCTTGACAGCTGGCAGGAGGACGCCGGTTCGAATCCGGTCGGCTTCGCCGCCTTGGGACGACCGGGGAGCGTGGACACGGTGGTGGGCGGGCCGTTTGCCGCGCTGGACGAGTGGCGGCTGATCCGGCGGTTCGCGGTGCCCGAGTGGATGATCGCCGAGTGCGCTGCAGCACGCGAGCGCGGCGACTGGCGGGCCGCGTGCGAGGCGGCCCGGGTCACCGTCGGCGACTCCGTAGACGGGGCCGAGCCGGCCGCGGAGCTGCTCGCCGGGTTCGCGCCCGACCTGCTCCGCTGGCACCTGCCGCGGTCACTGAGCGGGACGGCGACGCTCGCCGCCGGCAGACGGTACGTGCTGGCTCCCGACGGACCGGTCAACCCGGACACCGTGGTCGTCGAGGTCGTGTCCCCGGCGCACACGTCCGGCTCGCAGCGGCTCACCCTGCACGCCGTGCGGGCCGGCGACCTGGCGCCGGGGCTGGTCGTCCCGCTGCCGCCACACCTGTGGGACGCCCGCCGGGCCGGCGAGTTGCGGGCGGTGGCGCGCGGGTTCCCGTCCCGGCCCGCACCGGCAGCCGGGGCGGTCGAGGCCTGGTCGTCGGCCGGATGGGTGGTCGACGAGGCGGCGGCCGACCAGTGGTGGTCGAGGACCGACCTGCTGAGCCTCGCGGATCCGCTGCTCGCGGCCCGCGAGCTGCGGCGCGTCGCCGCCCAGTTCGGCCGCCGGTCGTGGCGGCTGCACGCCGGCGCCTCCTGGCACCGGTCCCGGAGGCCCGCGCCGCACCTGCGGCTCGAGGCGGCCGGTGACCAGCTCCACGTCACCAGGCACGCGGAGGTGCCGGCCCAGCCGGGATCGATCCAGGCGGAGCTCTGCCTGCATCCGGCGCTGCTGCGCCCCCCGGTCGACCTGGAGCTGGTCCGGCACGGCCGGATCGACGTCACGGACCTGCACCCGCTCGTCCGCGACGCGCTGTTCCCCGCCGCGCAGCGCGCCGAGGCCCGGCCCGCCGCCGTCCTTCCCGCCGGCTTCGCCGCGGCGGAGCGCGTCCGGGTCCGCTGCGGCGCGCAATGGCACTGGATCGGCCTCCGGGGCGGCCGCTTCGAGCTGCTCCACCACCACACGGAGGACGAACGGCGGCGCGAGCTGACGCTCCGGGCCTTCGGCGGCACGATCGGCGGCTGCTTCAAGGCCGAGCGCGCATGGCATGACGGCGAAGGGACCCTGCCGAAGCAGCTGCACGCCTACCGGCGTGATCTGTGGCGGTGGATGGAGCACGGCGGCAGCCGGGTGGTGCTCGCCCTCCTCGACGCGGGCCTGGACCCGCAGGTGCGCGACGGAAGGGGCCGGACCCTGCTGCACCGGATCCACCAGTTCGAGCACGCCGATCTGCTGCCGCGGCTGCTCGCCGAGGGACTCGACGTGAACGCCCGCAGCCGATCCGGCTGGACCCCGATGTGCGAGGTCCTGGTCCACTCGCCGCCGGCCGCCCTGGTCCGGGCCCTGCACGACGCGGGCGCCTTTCCCCGCCTCGCGCTGACCGACCCGCAGGACTGGCCAGCCGCTGATGGATGAGCTGGTGCGGGTGCCGGAGCCCGGGGCCGGGATCGACGAGATCTCCGCCTTCGCGCACACCTACGACGGCTATGCCCTGCACGAGGTCCACCCGGCGCCCACCGCCCGCGACGAGTGGAACCGGTCCGCAACGATCGGCGACGATGTCGACACGCTGCGGGCCTGTCTCTTCTTCGAGGCGCGGGCCAACCGCTTCGGGGGCGGGTTCGGGCGGTTCGAGCGGGACCCCTTCATCCTCGCCCTCATCGCCCGGATCCGGGAGCTCTCCGGCGGGTCCGTGCCGCGCAAGCCCTAGGGCAGCGGCTCCGTGCGCAGCTCGTGGGCGCCGTCGGCGCGGGTCGCCTCGTAGTAGATGCGGTCGCCCGCCACCGACACGTAGCGCAGGCCGTGCGGGGCGAACGGGGACTGGCACGGCGGGGACGCGGCCGGGACGAACGGGCCGAACGAGCCGTCCGGCTGCAGCGACGCCACCGCCGTGCCCGTGCGCTCCTCCCAGTTCTCCTCCGCCGTCGCCCGGCCGTCGTACGACGCCAGCAGGCCGCCCGGGACCGGCAGCACCGCGCTCAGCCGGACGCCCCGCGCGTCCCACTCCCCCGCGCGGCCGGCCAGGGCCACGCCGCGCCAGGTCCAGTCCAGGCCGTCCGGGCTCGTCGCGTACCACGTCGACATGCGGTCGGCGTGCTCGTCCGACTCCAGCGGGTGGACCGACGCCCACAGGTGCCAGCCGCGGCCGTCGAAGTGCAGGACCGGGTCCTTCACGCCCCAGTCGCCGTCGCCGGGCAGGACCGTGATCGAAGGGGCATCGGTGAGCTTCGACGGCTCGTCGGCCTCCAGGACATCGACGCGCCAGTGTTTCGTGCCCGGCGTGGCCACGCTCACGTACAGCCGCCAGCGGCCCTCCGGCGTCACCACCAGCGCCGGGCGCTCCAGCGAGGCGCCGCCGAAGCGCTCCTTGCCGACCTCGGCGACCGTGGTGAACCCGACCCCGTCGCCGGACCTGGCCACCACGTTGGCGTAACCGCGTCCCTCGCCGATCGGGCGGCGCAGCCGGTACGCCAGGAAGACGTCGTCGCCGTGCCGGAGTGCGCTCGGCGCGCCGGCCCAGGTGCCCGGCCCGGTCGACGGCGGCTCGACGGCGACCGTGGCGCCGGTCCAGCGGGGCAGCGGGAAACGTGACACTGACCAGACTCCCTACCGGTAGTTGCTCGCGTGGTCCAGGCTCAGCCAGTCGGCGTAGTCCTCGCCGGAGACCTCCATCAGCAGCTCGATCTCCGCGGCGAACCGGGGCAGCAGCGCGGCCCGCTGCTCCGGCGTGACCCGGGGGCGGCGGCCGTGCTCGCGGTGCAGCAGGGCCAGGAGGGGGCCGCTGAACGCCCGCCGCACCGGCACCGGGAACCGATGCCCGATCCTGCCACCGTTGCGCAGCAGGAACCGCAGCGCGGCGTTCGGCGGCGTGTCGGCGACGTACCGCCGCACGTTCTCCGGCGGGATCTCGCCCACCTGCCCGGTCGCCACGCCGAGGAACGCGCACACCCGGTCGACGGTGTCCGCCGGATCGTCGCGGAGGTCGCGGTACCGCAGCAGCAACACGTGCGACCGGGGGAAGTACCGCAACAGGTGCCGCAGCTGGCTGCCGTAGTGGCCCAGCTCCGTGTAGTGCCAGAAGGCGGCCCAGCCGCGCCGCTTGCGCGCCGGCTCCAGCTCGACGGCGGCGAGGAAGTCGGCCTCGGACTCCAGGCCCGCGCCCCACAGGTGCGACCAGTTCGAGTGCGCCCGGTCGACCGGGTCGCGCAGGACGATGATCAGCTTCACGTCCGGGACCAGCCGGTGGATCCGCTCGTGGGACGCCAGGTCGTGCAGGTAGAACGGCGTCGCCTCGCCCGTGAGCGCGCCCGGCGGGGCCGGGTCGAACAGCGCCTCGTAGTCCGCCCGCCGCCAGACGTGCTCCTGGTAGGTCTGCCGGTCACCCGGGCCGCCCTGCCGCGGCGGCGGCCCGTCGGTGAGGAAGAACTTGGGCTCCTTGATCTCCGGGAGGTACAGCTGGGGATGGCGCACCAGCGCCGCGTGCAGCGCCGAGGTGCCCGCCTTCGGCACCCCGGCCACCAGGAAGTCCGGCAACGCCACAGTTGACCTCCTTGCCTACCGGCATAATAGGAATTCACCCTAACCGGGTGACGGCCCGACGACAAACGGTGCGGGCCGATGGCATGCTGCAAGCCATGAGCGTCGTGTCGGTGATCAACTACAAGGGCGGCGTCGGCAAGACCACCCTGACCGCGAACATCGGCGCCGAGCTGGCCGCCCGCGGCCGCAAGGTCCTGCTCATCGACCTCGACCCCCAGGCCAGCCTGACGTTCTCCTTCTACCGCCCGCAGGACTTCACCGAGGAGGAGCTGACGATCCTGCAGTGGTTCCAGGGCTTCATCAACCACCGGGCGCAGCCGCTGCACCGGTTCGTGCTGACCCCGCGGGAGATCAACGCGGTGGTCCAGCCACGCGGCGGCGAGGTCCACCTGCTGCCGGCCCACCTCGGCCTGATCGAGGTGGACCTGGACCTCTCGGCGATGCTCGGCGGGGCGCGGTTCCTCAGGCAGCACCCGAGATACCTGCCCGTGCACCGGGCGCTCGCCGACGCGCTGCTGGACCAGGAGTTCGCCGGCTACGACACGGTGCTCATCGACTGCGCGCCCAACTTCAACATGGTGACCCGCACGGCGATCGTCGCCAGCGACCACGTGGTCGTCCCGGCCCGTCCCGACTACCTGTCCACGCTGGGCATCGACTACCTGCGGGCCCGGCTCAGCGGCCTGGTCGAGGAGTACAACTCGATCGCGCCGCACCAGATCAACCCGGAGCTGGTCGGCGTCATCTACACGATGGTGCAGTGGACGCCGAACGGGCAGTGGCTGGCGGCGCAGCGCACGTCGGTCGAGACCACGACGAAGATCGAGATCCCGGTCTTCCGGCAGAGCATCCGTGACAGCAAGACCTCGATCTCCGACGCCGGCACCCACAGCCTGCCCGTGGTGCTGGCCCCTCCCGGCAACTCCACGATCGAGAACCTACGATACGAACTGCAGCAGCTGACCAGCGAGTTCCTCGCACGGACCAGGATCTGAAGGAGCGCCCCGATGACCGACCCGGCCGACCTCGCCCACGAGGTGCTGCTCCGCGTCGCCGCGTTCGTGAAGACGCTGCCGGCCGACCAGCTGCAGGACCTCGCCAGCGGCGCGGCCAAGCTCGAGCTGGTGCCCAAGGGCGGCCGGCCCGCGAAGACAACCGCCGCCGCGGGCAAGCCGCTCCCCCGGCCGGTCGACGAGATCGAGACGACCCTGCGCCAGCTCGGCAACCGGGCCGACGCGCGCCGCTACCTCGAGGTCGACCTGAAGCTGACCGCCCCGCAGCTGAAGGACCTCGCGAAGGCGTTCGGCGTCACCGCCACGGGCGTCAAGGCCAAGCTGCTCGACACGCTCGTCGAGTGGGCCGTCGGGCGGCAGGCCGACGCCGACGCGATCACGCGGATGACCGCGCGGGGTTAGGGACGGTGGTGGCGGCCGTTCGGGCGGGAGCGGCCTGAGCGTTCGTCCAGGATCGCCGCCGTGCGGAGCAGGACCTCGTCCCACATTGCGGCCGGGGCGCCGCCCGTCACCAGCGCGGCCAGGTCCTCGGCCAGGCGGTCGAGCGAGCTCAGCTCGACCGTCGGGTCCGGGTCCGGCTCGATCACCGCGCGCTGGCGCGGGATGCGGCCGGTGACGTCCGGGGCCGGCTCCAGCGGCAGGACGTCGCCGGCGCAGACGATGTCGAGGTACCGGATCGTCCGGGTCAGCGCCACGAAGAGGAGGCGGTGGCCGCGCGGGTCCTCGGCGACGATCTCCTCCGGCTCGACCACGATCACCGCGTCGAACTCCAGGCCCTTGGCCTCCTGCGGGGACACCAGGTTGAGCGAGCGCTCCAGCTCGCCCTGGTCGGCGCGGGCCCACGGCAGGTTGTTCGCGTGCAGCGCGTGCTCGATGTCGGCGCGGGAGGCGGCCGGGCAGACGATGCCGACGAAGCGGCCGGCGCCCAGGTGGTCGCGGGCCAGCTGGGCCACGCGGCCGGCGCGTTCGCCGCGCTCGACCACGTAGGTGCCGGGGGCGGCCGGACCGTCGCGGACCACGCGGGTCTGCTGGACGTTGGGGGCGGCGATCGGCAGCAGCTCGGCGGCGAGCTCGTAGACCTGGCGCGGGACGCGGTAGCCGTACCGCAGCCCCAGGACGACGATCGGGAGCGTTTGCGGCAGGTGGTCGGTCACCTCCTCCCAGTGGTCGCGGGCCCACGCCCCGGTCGACTGGGCGAGGTCGCCGACGATCGTCAGGGAGCCCGTCGACGAGCGGCGGGACACCGAGCGCAGCTGCATCGGCGAGAGGTCCTGAGCCTCGTCGACCACAATGTGGCGGTACCGCCGGGAGTTGCCGTTGAGCAGCTCCTCCAGCTCGTCGAGCAGCGGGATGTCGGCGGCGCTCCACACCTCCTCGGACAGGCGGTCGGCGCCCCGGCGGTGCAGCCGGGTGACCTCGTCCGCGGAGAACTCGTCGCCGCCGGCGGCCGTGAGGCGCGCGGTCGAGCCGTACAGCGCGCGCAGGAAGGCCGGGGCGCTCTGCAGTGGCCACAGGCGCTCCAGCAGGTTCTCGACCGGGCCGAGACGCTCCGGGTCGGGCGGCCCGCCGCGCTCGCGGACCAGGTCGGCGAGGCGGGCCCGCAGGCGCTGGCGGCGCTGCGCGTAGGCGCCGGTGGCCTCCCGCGCGTCGGCGACGGCCGCCGCCACCTCGACGCCGGACAGCGTGATGAACCGGCCGTCGAAGAGCATCCGCTCGGCCGGCTCGGGCGTGCCGATGCGCGCCTCCAGGGCCCGGGCCAGCAGCCGGGCCATGCGGGCCTCACCCTTGATCCGGCGGGTCTGCGCGGCCTCGGACCGGCCGCGC
This sequence comes from Dactylosporangium sp. NPDC005572, assembly GCF_040605515.1. Classification (NCBI taxonomy): domain Bacteria; kingdom Bacillati; phylum Actinomycetota; class Actinomycetes; order Micromonosporales; family Micromonosporaceae; genus Dactylosporangium; species Dactylosporangium sp. NPDC005572. The sequence goes on from NZ_JBEXCY010000005.1 coordinate 85,861, forward strand.
TGGACCGGCGGGCCGAGCTGGTCGATGTCGAGCTGCTCGACGTCGGTGTCGCCGAGGCTGGGCAGGACCGAGCGGATATACCGGGTGAAGGCCGGGTGAGGGCCGACGACCAGCACGTCCTGCGGGCGGAGGCGGTCGCGGTGGTTGAACAGCAGCCACGACACGCGGTGCAGCGCGACGGCGGTCTTGCCGGTGCCGGGGCCGCCCTCGATCACCAGGATCTGGTCGAGCGGGGCGCGGATGAGCCGCGACTGGGCCGCCTGGATGGTCGCGACGATGTCGCGCATCGAGCCGGTGCGGTCGCGGTCGAGCTCGCCCAGCAGGGCCGTGTCGGGCAGCTCCTCGAGCTGGGCGACGGCCTGGGCGACCTGCTGGAAGAGCACGTCCTCGAAGTCGACGACGACGTGTCCCTCACAGCGGAAGGTGCGCTTGCGGGTCAGTCCGCGCGGGTCCTCGGCGCTGGCCTCGTAGTACAGCGTGCCGACCGGCGTCTGCCAGTTGACCACCAGCACCTGGCGCTGGTCGTCGAAGATCGTCTCCCGGCCGACGTAGAACGTCTCGTCGGACTCCTGGTCGATCCGGCCGAACGCGACCTCGTGGTCGGGCTGGGCCATGCCGTCCTTGCGGCCGCGCCGGAACAGCGCCAGCCGCCGCCCGGCGCCCGAGTTGGCCGCCGCGTCGGGGGCCTCACCCAGCTCGGCGCGCATCCGCTCGCGATGCTTGTGGGCCAGGTCGAAGTGGTTTTGCTCGGCGGCGAGCTCCGCTGCCTTGGACTCCAAGCCGGTCCGCCTCCCGCGATCTTTCACCCACGGTCCGTGTCGCTCACGTTACCTTGGGCTCGAACGCCGGTCGATCCCATCAGAAGGGTGGTTCACCTCCCCGGAACGGGTAGCCCTCGGTCGGACGGGTAGCGCGCGACCCGTGGTCATGCGTCTCGCGGTCAGGATGGGTTTTCCCGCCCTGCTGCTGTCGTTGTTGGGGGCGGCGTACATCTCCCCCTCCCCCGCCTACGGGGCGACCGGCATCAAGGCCGTCGGCGGCCGGCTCGTCGAGGCGAGCGGCGACCCGCTCGTCCTGCGCGGGGTGAACCACGGGTACGCGTTCGGCAAGGGCCCGGCGTCGGTCTTCGACGACATCAAGGCGACGGGGGCAAACGCGGTACGGGTGTCGCTGTCGAGCGGGCACAAGTGGGACCCGACGCCCCCGGGTGAGGTGGCCTCGGTCATCACCCGGTGCAAGGCGGCCCGGCTCATCTGCGTCCTCGACGTCCACGACACGATGGGCTACGGCACCGAGCCGGGCGCGGCGACGATCAGCGAGGCGGTCGACTACTGGCTCACCCTGCGCAAGGTGCTGCTGCGGCAGGAGTCGTACGTCATCATCAACATCGCCAACGAGCCGTCCGGGCACGCGGTCGACGCCAACTGGGTCGGGGCGACCAAGGACGCGATCCACCGGCTGCGGGCGGCCGGCCTGCTGCACTCGATCATGGTCGACGCCCCGAACTGGGGCAACGACTCCTTCCACGTGATGTACGACCACGCCGCCGACGTGTTCGCCAGCGACCCCGAGCACAACGTCGTCTTCGACGTGCACATGTACGGCCCGTTCGACACGGCGGACAAGGTCGCCGCCTACCTCGACCGCTTCGTCCAGCAGCGGCTGCCGATCGTGGTCGGCGAGTTCTCCCAGATCCACCAGTACGGCGACCCGGACGAGGACGCGATCATGGCCTACTGCGAGGCGAACAGCCTCGGCTACCTGGGCTGGTCGTGGAGCGGCAACAGCCCCGAGTACCACTACCTCGACGTCGTGTCGAGCTTCAAGCCGGGACGCGAGACGGTGTGGGGGCGCCGGCTGATCGAGGGGCCGGACGGCCTGCGGGCGACCGGGCGTGAGGCCCGGGTCTACGGCGGGTTCTGGCTCGCCGCCCGCCGGTGAGGTGTGGCGGTACCGCGTGAAAAGCTGTCGGGGTGGGCAACTCCCTGGAGGCGAGCGTCCGCTCGATCGAGCGCGCGGCGGGTGCGCTGTCGACCGCCAGCGTGGCGCGGATGGACGAGACGCTGCCCTGGTTCCGCGAGCTGCCCGCCGACCAGCGGGCCTGGGTGATGCTCGTCGCCCAGGCCGGCGTCCGGTCGCTGGTCGAGTGGGTGCGCAGCCGCGAGAAGGGTGACCCGCTCCCGCCGGACATCGGCGACGAGTTCTTCGACGCCGCCCCCCGCGCGCTGGCCCGCTCGATCAACCTGGGCCAGACCGTCCAGCTGATCCGGATCACCATCGAGGTCGTCGAGGAGCAGCTGCCGCACCTGGCGGCGGCCGGCGAGGAGGCGGCGATCAAGGAGGCGGTGCTCCACTACAGCCGCGAGGTCGCGTTCGGCGCCGCCCGCGTCTACGCCCGGGCGGCCGAGACCCGCGGCGCCTGGGACGCCCGCCTCCAGGCGCTGCTCGTCGACGCCCTGCTGCGCGGCGACTCCTCCGACGTGCTGGCCAGCCGGGCGGCCGCCCTGGGCTGGGCCGACGCGCCCCCGGTGGCGGTCGCGGTGGGCCGCTCGCCGGGCGGGGAGGCCGCGGCCGTGCTGCACACGGTGTACCGCGCGGCCCGCCGCATCGGCGTGGAGATCCTCGGTGGCGTGCACGGCGACCGGCTCGTCGTGGTGCTCGGCGGCGCCGCCGACCCGATGGCGGCGACCGAGCGGCTGCTCGTCGGCTTCGGCGAGGGGCCCGTGGTGGTCGGGCCGGCGGTCCCGTCCCTCGACGAGGCCACCGAGTCGGCCCGGGCCGCGCTGGCCGGCTTCCGGGCGGCGCCGGCCTGGCCGGCCGCGCCCCGGCCGGTCGCGGCGGCCGACCTGCTGCCCGAGCGGGCCCTGGCCGGGGACGCCGAGGCCCGCCGGATCCTGCGCCAGGAGGTCTACGGCGCGCTGGTCCGGGCCGGTGGCGAGCTGCTGGAGACGCTCGACGCCTTCTTCGCCGGGGGCGGCGTGCTGGAGAGCGCGGCCCGCGGGCTCTTCGTGCATCCGAACACGGTGCGGTACCGCCTGCGGAGGATCGGCGAGGTGACCGGTTTCACTCCGCTGGTACCACGTGACGCGTTCGCTCTGCGGATCGCGCTCACGATCGGCAGACTGGACCCGTTCGCGCCGTCGGGTTCTCCAGCTGCGCCGTAGCGCACAGTCGGTGAACAAATGGATCTGTTGGCGCAACGCCACGCTATCTTTTGTAGGTTCTCTACAAACGAGGTGGTCCACTTTGGTGCGTCACGCTACCCACGTGACTCTCAAGAATCCGGAACAGTCGTAGACGTGCTCGCCGTACTCGCCCCTGGCCAAGGTTCACAGAAGCCGGGCTTCCTGACCCCGTGGCTCGCGCTGCCCGGCGCCGAGGCGCGTCTGCGCTGGTGGTCGGCCCTGTCCGGGGTCGATCTGGTGCACCTGGGCACCGCCGCCGACGAGGATGAGATCAAGGACACGGCCAAGACCCAGCCGCTGCTGGTGGCGGCGGCGCTGCTGGCCGCCGAGCACCTGCCGACCGGCGACGCCGCGGTCGTCGCCGGTCACAGCGTCGGCGAGCTCGCCGCCTCGACCCTCGCCGGGGTGCTCTCGCCGGAGGCCGCGGTCACCCTGGCCGGCGTGCGCGGGCGGGAGATGGCCGCCGCGTGCGCGCTGGAGCCGACCGGCATGGCCGCGGTGCTGGGCGGCGACCCCGACGAGGTGCTCGCCGCGATCGAGGCCGCCGGGCTGTACCCGGCCAACCGCAACGGCGCCGGCCAGGTGGTCGCCGCCGGGGCCGCCGCCGGCCTGGAGAAGTTCGCCGCCGCGCCGCCGGCCCGCGCCCGGATCATCCCGCTGAAGGTCGCCGGGGCGTTCCACACGCCGTACATGGCGCCGGCCGAGGAGGCCCTGGCCATGGTCGCGGCCGGGATCACCCCGGCGCCGGCCGCCCGGGTCCTGCTGTCCAACCGCGACGGCACCGCCGTCGAGCACGGCCCCACCATGCTGCTGCGCCTGGTCCGCCAGGTCACCGCGCCGGTGCGCTGGGACCTGTGCATGGACACCCTGGCCGGCCTCGGCGTCACCGCGGTCATCGAGCTCGCCCCGGCCGGCACGCTCGCCGGCCTGGTCAAGCGGACCATCAAGGGCATCGAGATCGTCCAGGTCAACACGCCCGACGACCTGCCGGCCGCCCGCGCCGCGATCGCCCGGCACGGCGGCGCACCCGCGCCCCGGTCGCTGCCCGAGGTCCGGGTGGTGGTGGCCCGCTCGGCCGGCACCTTCACCCCGGCCGAGGGCCTGGCCGCGGGCACCGACGTGCGCGCCGGCCAGTCGATCGGCGCGATCCAGACCCGACAGGGCCCGGTCGACGTCGCGGCGCACGGCGCCGGCGTGCTCACCGAGTGGCTCGCGAACCTCGACGCGCCGGTCGCACCCGGCCAGCCGCTCGCCCGCATTGGAGGCCTCCTGTGAACCCCCCAGCCGCCGGCTCGAAGATCATCGCCTTCGGGCACTACCAGCCGTCGCAGGTGGTCACCAACGACGACCTGTCCAAGGTGATCGACACCAACGACGAGTGGATCCGCGACCGGGTGGGCATCGCCCAGCGCCGGGTCGCCGGCAGTGAGACGGTCGCCGACATGGCGATCGCGGCCGGCGGCAAGGCGCTCGCCGCGTCCGGGCTGACCGCGGCCGACATCGACACGGTGATCGTGGCCACCTGCAGCTCGATCGACCGCTGCCCCAACGTCGCGACCCGGGTCGCGGCGAAGCTGGGCATCAACGCGCCGGCTGCGTACGACCTGAACACCGCCTGCTCCGGCTTCTGCTACGGCCTGGCCAGCGCCGACCACGCGATCCGGGCCGGCGCGGCCCGCAACGCGCTGGTGATCGGTGCGGAGAAGCTGTCGGACGTGACCGACTGGACCGACCGCACCACCGCCGTGCTCTTCGGCGACGGCGCCGGGGCGGCCGTGGTCACCGCGGCCGCCGAGGGTGAGCAGCCCGGCATCGGCCCGGTGGTCTGGGGCTCCGCGCCCGAGAAGGGCGACGTGCTGAAGATCGAGGGCTGGCGGCCGTACATCAAGCAGGAGGGCCAGGCGGTCTTCCGCTGGGCGACCACCGCCCTCGCGCCGTACGCCCAGGCCGCCCTCGACCGGGCCGGCGTGCAGGGCAAGGACATCGCCGCGTTCGTCGCCCACCAGGCCAACACGCGGATCATCGACGGCATCGTGAAGCGCCTCGACCTGCCCAACGCGATCATCATCAAGGACCTGGTCGAGTCGGGCAACACGTCGGCGGCGAGCATCCCGCTGGCGCTGTCGAAGGCGATCGAGCGGCACGAGGTGCCCTCCGGCGCCCCGGTCCTGCTGTTCGGCTTCGGCGGCGGCCTCACCTACGCGGGGCAAGTCATCCGCTGCCCGTAGCGTTTCGTTCATCTTTGTTCCACCAGCGCGTCAACCCAAGGAAGGAAAGCTCTATGTCCACCCGTGAAGAGATCGCCGGAGGTCTCGCCGAGATCCTCGAGGAAGTCGCCGGAGTCAACCCGGACGACGTCGCCGAGGACAAGTCGTTCACCGACGACCTGGACGTCGACTCGCTGTCGATGGTCGAGGTCGTGGTGGCGGCCGAGGAGAAGTTCGGCGTGAAGATCCCGGATGACGAGGTGCCGAACCTGAAGACGGTCGGCGACGCCGTGTCGTACATCGTGAAGTCGCAGGCCTGAGTCTTCGTCGTCCCGGTCTTGGGCAAGGATCGGTCACCCCGCGCTTTGTCCAGGACCGGACCGCAAGAGGAGATGTTGAGCAGTGAGTGTTGAGGTCGTCGTCACCGGCATCGGGGCAACCACCCCGCTCGGCGGAGACGCCGCGTCCACCTGGGACGCGATGCTGGCCGGCAAGTCCGGTGTCTCGGCGCTGACCCAGGACTGGGCCGCCCAGCTCACCGTCCGGATCGCCGCCCAGCTCGCCGTCGAGCCGACCGAGAAGATCGACCGCGTCCAGGCCCGCCGCCTGGACCGCTCGGAGATGACCGCGATCATCGCCGCGCGCGAGGCGTGGGCCGATGCTGGGGCGCCCGAGGTCGAGAAGGAGCGGCTCGCGGTCAGTGTCGGCACCGGCATCGGCGGCGCGCAGACCCTGCTCAACCAGGACGACATCCTGGAGGCCAGCGGCCCCCGCAAGGTGTCGCCGCACACCGTGCCGATGCTCATGCCCAACGGGCCCGCCGCCTGGGTCGGCCTGGAGCTGGGCGCGCAGGCCGGCGTGCACTGCGTCGCGAGTGCCTGCGCCACCGGCGCCGAGGCCATCGCGCACGCGCTCGACCTGATCCGGCTGGGCCGGGCCGACGTGGTCGTCGCCGGCGGTACCGAGGCCGTGATCCACCCGCTGCCGATCGCCGGCTTCGCCTCGATGCGCGCCATGTCGATCCGCAACGACGACCCCGAGGCCGCCTCCCGCCCGTGGGACAAGGGCCGCGACGGCTTCGTCCTCGGCGAGGGCGCCGGCATCATCGTCCTGGAGCGGGCCGACCACGCCCGCGCCCGCGGCGCCCGCATCTACGCCCGGCTCGCCGGGGCCGGCCTCACCTCCGACGGCTACGACATCGTCCAGCCGCACCCGGAGGGCGCCGGCGCGGTCCGCGCGATCGACTTCGCGCTCCGCGACGCGGGCATCGCCAAGTCCGACGTCGTGCACGTCAACGCCCACGCGACGTCGACCCCGGTCGGCGACCTGGCCGAGATCAAGGCCCTGCACCGCGCGCTCGGCGACCACCCGATCCTCACCTCGACCAAGTCGATGACCGGCCACCTGCTCGGCGCGGCCGGCGCGGTGGAGTCGATCGCGACGATCCTGGCGATCTACCACGGCGTGGTGCCGCCCACCATCAACCTCGACGAGCCGGACGACGAGCTCGACCTCGAGGTCGCCGCCCACAAGGCCCGCCACCTCGACATCCCGGCGGCCCTGAACAACTCGTTCGGCTTCGGCGGCCACAACGCGGCCCTGGTGTTCGCCCGCGCCTAGGAGGTCCGCGTGGTCGCCGTGGAAGGCCGCCTGGACGCTCTGCTGGACCGGGGCAGCCTGCAGCTGCTCCACCCGCACGACGACTCGGGCGTGCTCGGCGGCCGCGGCTCGGTCGGTGGCGTGCCCGTCATCGCGTACGCCACCGATCCCACGCGCCTGGCCGGCGCCCTCGGCGACGAGGGCTGCCGGCACATCGTCGACGCGATCGACGCGGCGGTCCGCGAGCGCCGGCCGGTCCTGGGCCTGTGGCACTCGGCCGGCGCCCGCCTGGCCGAGGGCATGGCGGCCCTCGACGCGGTCGGCCAGGTCTTCGCCGCGACGGTCCGCGCCTCCGGCCGGGTGCCCCAGGTCTCGGTGGTGCTCGGCCCGGCGGCCGGCGGCGCGGCCTACGCCCCCTCCCTGACCGACGTCGTGGTCATGAGCGAGGCGGGCCGCATCTTCGCGACCGGGCCGGACGTGGCCGGCGGCTCGGGCCGCTCCGATCTGGCCCACCTGACCGCGCCGGACGAGGCCGGCGCGCTCGCCGCGGCCCGCACGGTGACCGCGCTGCTGGGCCGGCCGAGCCGGATCAGCCTCGACGACGTGGCCGACCGGGACGACCTGGCCGCGCTGCTGCCGCCCTCCCCCGCCACCCCGTACGACGTCCGCCCCCTCGTCGACGCGGTCCTCGACGCGCCGGGCGTGGAGCTGCACGCCCGGTGGGCGACGAACGTCGTCACGGCCCTGGGCCGGCTCGGCGGCCGCACGATCGGCGTCGTCGCCAACAACCCGCAGCGCCTGGGCGGCTCCCTGGACGCCCTGGCCGCCGAGAAGGCGGCCCGCTTCGTGCGCACCTGCGACGCGCTGGGCCTGCCGCTCGTGGTACTGGTGGATGCCCCGGGTCACCTGCCGGGCCTCGGCGAGGAGTGGGACGGGGTGGTGCCCCGGTGCGCCAAGCTGCTGCATGCCTTTGCCGAGGCGGTGGTACCGAGGGTGACGCTCGTGACCCGCCGCGCCTACGGCGGCGCGTACCTGGCGATGAACTCCCGCTCGCTCGGCGCGACGGCGGTCTTCGCCTGGCCGGACGCCGAGGTGGCGGTCACGGGCGCGAGCGGCGCGGTGAACGTCCTGCACCGCCGCCGGCTGGCCGAGGCGCCCGCCGCCGAGCGCGACGAGCTGCACGCCCGGCTGGTCAAGGAGCAGGCGGAGGCCGCGGGCGGCCTGCACCGGGCCCTGGAGATCGGCGTCATCGACGAGGTGCTGGAGCCGGCCCGGACCCGCCGCCGCCTGGCCGCGGCGCTGGCGGGCGCCCCGCCGGCCCGGGGCGCCCACAGCAACATCCCCCTCTGACGGGTCAGCCGAGCAGCGTGGCCGCCAGGCTCAGCAGGCCGCCGAGCGCGAACAGCGGGCCCAGCACCAGGGCGACGCCCTGGAGCAGGGTCGCCGCGCCCTGAAGGCCCTCCAGGTGCGCCTTGTACGGCTCGTGCGGGTCGTACAGCACCACCACCGGCCGGCCCGGCCGGAACCGGGGCGGGTTCGTGCCGACCGTCTCCGTCGCCTGCATCGGATGTCCCTCGCGGGTGTGGTAATTGAAGACGGGCATGGCGACCTGGTTCGACCCCACGTACGACCACTTCAGGTCGACGACCATGCCCATGACGCGGACCGCCCGGGACTTGAACTCACGGCCCTTCCGCATGGCCTTGATCACATTGAACGTCACGCTTATACCGACGATCACCGGGATGATCGAGAGAAGGCTCCACATCGTCACATGATGGAGATCATCCGGCAAAACGCCCGTCCATCAATCGACCGGGCAACTGTCGGAAATCCGGGCTAACCCGGGCAACCAACCCGGGCCGGCAGGCCCTGGACCGGGACCGGGGAGCTGCCCTTCGCCCGCGCCTTGCCGAGCAGCACGTCGGCCAGGGCCTGCATCGAGGCGCGCGAGCCCGAGTAGGTGGCGACCAGGTGGCCCTTGGCCGAGCGCAGGACATACGGGGTGTCGAGCGCGACCGTCACCGCCGCCGACGGGGACAGGTCGGAGCTGCCCTTGCCGTAGCCGAGCAGCCGGACCTCCGATCCGCCGGTCGCGACCACCTCCGCCCCGGCCGCCTTCAGCGCCTCCTCCAGCCAGCCGCGGGCCGTGTCGCTGCCCGCGCTGGTGATCCGGATCGGGCCGGTGACGAGGGGGCCGTCGCACGGGCCGCGCAGGAGCGTCACGCCGGCGGCCGCGGCGGCGCGGGCCGCTGCCTTGCCGGCAGCGCCGTCGACGACGTCCATCCCCGGCCGCGCGACCGCGGCCAGGCGGAACTTCAGCGTCAGGATGCGCGTGGCCGCCTCGACCAGGCGCGACTTCGGCAGCCGGCCCGAGCGCAGCGCGTCGGTCAGGCCCTTGTGCACCGCCGTCAGGTTCGGCGGCATGAGCAGCAGGTCGTTGCCGGCCAGGATCGCCCGTACCGCCGCCTCACCCGCCGGCCACTGCTCGGCCGGCTCCATGTTGAGTGCGTCGGTGACCACGACCCCGCTGTACCCCAGCTTCGTCCGCAGCAGGTCGATGAGCACCTTGCTGGAGAAGGAGGCCGGCACCCCGGGGTCGACGGCCTTCACGTCGAGGTGGCCGGACATGACCAGGCCCACGCCGGCCTCGGCGGCCGCGATGAACGGCGGCAGGTCGCCGCTCTCCAGCGCGGACCGGTCCTGGTTGAGCACGGGCAGGCTGCTGTGACTGTCGACCGTCGTGTGGCCGTGGCCCGGGAAGTGCTTCACGGTGGCCGCGACCCCGGCCGCCTGCAGACCGCGCACCGCGGCCGCGACCTGGGCGGCGACCAGCTGCGGGTCGCTGCCGAACGAGCGGGAGCCGATGACCCCGCCGGGCTGGGTGCCGAGGACGTCGGCGTCGGGGGCGAAGTCGACGTTGACCCCGAGCGCGGCCAGCTCGGCGCCGGCCGCCTTCCAGGCCGCCTCGGTCACCGCCGGGTCGCCGCCGGCGCCGAGGGCCATCACGCTGGGCAGCTGGACCATGCCCTCCTTGATCCGGGTGACCTGGCCGTACTCCTGGTCGGTGCCGATCAGCAGCGGCACCGCGGCCGGCAGGCCGAGCGCCGCCGCCTGCAGGCCGCCGGTGAGCTTGGCGACCTGGGCCGGCGACTCGACGTTCGTCGTGCGGTTGGTGCCGGCCGTGGGGTCGTCGGCGCTGCTGGACACCAGGATGATGCCGCCGAGCCGGTACTTCTTCACGATCTCGGCCGGCGTCGCCGCCCCGGCGTACTGCTTGTTGGCCGACGCCGAGCCGGACGACACCTTGTCGGCGTCGTTGCCGTACGCATACGGCATCAGCACCTGGCCGATGAGCTCCTCGTCGCTGAGCCGGGCGGCGAGCTCGGCGCCCTGCCTGGCCGGGTCGCCGCCGGGCTGCACGGCGGAGCGGGTCGGGCCGCCGGACGGCCGGGGCGGCTCGGCCGCCCCGCCGGAGCACCCGCTGAGCAGCACGGCGAGCGCCGTGGAGGCGATCAGGGCAGGGCGGCGACGGTTCGGCACACGAGCAACTCAATCACGCAAGAGCAACTTGCAGGAACTCACCCGACCCGGGTGAGGAGGGTCAGCGGTACGCCGTCGCCGGCGTGGCGGTAGGGCTCGAGCTCCGCGTCCCACGGCCCACCCAGGGCCTTCTCCAGCGCGTGGGCGAGCGTCTCGTACCCGCGCCCGCTCGCGACGAGGCTGCGGAGTCGGTCTTCGGACAGCACGATGTCGCCGTTGGCGCTCGTCGAGCCGCGGAACAGCCCGCGGCCGGGCACGTGCATGAACCGCTCCCCGTCGACGCCGGGGCTGGGCTCCTCGGTGACCTCGAACCGGATCATGGGCCACTGCCGGAGGGCGGCCGCCAGTTCGGCGCCGGTTCCGGTGGCTCCGGTCCACGAGCACTGCGCCCGCCGGGCCGTGGGCTCGACAGGCTGCACCGACCACTCGAGACGAACGGGCGCGCCGAGGACGCGAGCGATCGCCCACTCGACGTGTGAGGACACGGCGAGCGGAGTCGAGTGAACATATATGACGCCACGCGTGGGCACGAATGACCTCCCGGAGACGAGGTGCGTCTTCCCCTACGACCTCGTGTCCGATGGGTCAAGCCCGGGCAGCGACCTAGCTGTTGGGACCAATGATGACGATGTTGCTGGCGGTGCGCTAGAGAACGCCGAACTTCGGCATTACGAATTGTCCAACGGCTGGACGGCCCCGGAGGTTACCGGTCGGCAGGTGTTACAGTTTTGGTCGTCTCTGCACGTCAAGCCTCGACAAGGAGTTACCCGCCGTGGCGAGCAACACCTCAAAGACCGCGCGGGCCTCAGTCCGCGCAGGTCAGGCCGGAGCATCCGGTGCCCTGAGCGTCCTCGGTGAGTTCAAGTACCTCATCCCGCTCAACAAGGGCAAGCACGTCTACGTGCGCAACCTGACCAACGGCAAGACCAGCCACCTCAGCACCACTTCCGACGCCTTCGTCGAGGAGATCCGGGTGCTGGCCGGCGCCGGTCACGCCGCCAAGATCCGCGCCGAGCTCCAGGCGTTCGCCGCCACGGAGCCCAGCCACGGCTGGGACGCGACCGAGAAGCGCCTCGTCGAGGCGGGCGTGCTCGAGGCCTGAGCCTCCACGCTGACGTCAGGCCGCCGGGACCGGGTCCCGGCGGCCTGACTGCGTATACCGGAAACACCCTCGAAATACATCCGACCTTGGTGGGGGGGTACTTCGAGATACTTCCGGGTAACAATTGACCATGGGTACCGTCGTCACCCCGGCCGTGAGGCTCAAGGACGGCGCCCGCCTGTACAGCGTGCTCCACCCACCGGCGCCCCAGCCGTCCCCCACGGCCCCGCCGCCCGTCACGGTGGTCCTCCTGCACGGATGGACGCTCGACAACCGCCTCTGGCAACAGCAGATCGCCGACCTGCCTGACCGGCTCGGCGCTCCTGTCCGGCTGATCGCATTCGACCTTCGCGGCCACGGCCGCTCGTCCGCCACCCGCGGCGCGGACGCCACGCTCGAACAGCTCGGCGACGATCTCGCCGAGGTCGTCGAGCAGCTCGTCCCCGAGGGCCCGATCGTCCTGGTCGGCCACTCGCTGGGCGGGATGGCCATCATGGAGTACGCGCACCGCCACGCGGCCGGCTTCGCCGCCCGGGTGGTCGGGGTCGTGCTCGTCTCGACCTCCGCCGAGGGCTCCTCGCGCACCAGCTACGGCCTCAGCCCGCGGCTCGCCCGGGTCATGCGCGTGCTGGAGATGCAGGGCGCCGGCCTGCTGGCCCGTTCGGGGGCCTGGCGGCCGCACCGGCGGCTGATGCCGCTGCTCGCCCCCGGCGTGCGCTGGCTGGTCTTCGGGCACCGGGTCGACACCAGCTGGGTCGCGCTGACCGCCTCGATGGTGGGCAACGCCCGGCTGTGCGCGATCGGTGGCTTCCGTCCGGCGGTCGACCTGCACCACCGCGTCGAGACGCTGGCCGCGATGCGCGGCCTGCCGGCGGCGGTGCTGGTGGGCTCGGCGGACCGGCTGACCCCGGTGGCCTGCGCCGACACGATCGCCCGCGAGCTGCCCGGCGCCGAGCTGGTCGTCTGCGCGGACGCCGGGCACATGCTGCCGATCGAGCGCCCGGACTCCGTCACCGACGCGATCGTGTCGGTGATCAGGCGAGCCGCACCCCGCCGTTCACCGGGGAAGCTCAAGGCGCACGCCCGGAAGCTCGTGCAGAAAATCCGGGCCTAGCGCCTGGGCCGGGGTGTACGCCCCGGGCGGGACCCGGCCGTCGCGGATCCGCCGGACCGCGCGCAGTGTCGCCTCGGCCGTCAGCGCGTACGCGTTCGGGCCGGTCAGGGTGGCCGAGTGAGGCACGCCGGTGCTGTCGCGCACCTCGGCCCACACCTCGCAGCCGGTGCCGGTCCGGGTCCGCTCCGACGGCCCGCCCCGGCGCACCAGCGCCTGGAGGAGGCGGCGCAGCGGTCCGAAGCGCAGCGCACCGACCAGCGGCGAACCGGCACCCCGCGGCAGGGCGGTGTACACCGTGATGTCCGCGATGCCGGTGGAGTGGTACGCGGTGACGAGGTCGCCCCAGCGCGTGGCGCCGACCCGGCGCGTCCCCGACGGGAACGGCACCTCGCGCGCCGGCGTGCCGTGCGGGGTCGCCACCAGGCGGCCGCCGATCCGGCGCAGGCCGCCGGACGCGGCCTCGCCGAGGGCGGTGCGCGCGGTACCGCGGCTCAGCCCGCCCGGCGCGTGGAAGGCCAGCTCCAGCGACACGGCGTCGGGCACCCGGGCGACCAGGGCTGCGGCCAGGCAGTCGGTCGGCACGACGTCGAAGCCGGCGCCGGTGAGCAGCACCACACCGGCCGCCCGGGCCGTGACGTCCTGCTGGAGCATCCAATCCAGGACATCCAGCTCCCCGGTGATGTCAAGATAGTTGACACCCGCCGCGACGCAGGCCGTGACCAGCGGCGCTGCGGTCTCGGCGAACGGGCCGGCGCAGTTGGCGACCGTGTCGACGCCGTCCAGCGGCACGGTGGCGGCGTCGCCTGTCCGATACGGCAGGTCCAGCGCGGCGGCGAGAGGCGCCACACTGGACGGGGAACGGCCGGCGAGCACGGGTCGCTCCCCCAGATCGGCCGCGAGCCGGGCGAGCAGTTCTCCGCTGTACCCGTTCGCGCCGTACACCATCCATGTCACGCTCACCACGGTATGAGAGGGTTGCTTCGTGCATCACATCGAGGAGTGGATGGGCACGCTCCCCGCGATCTGGATCTACCTGCTGGTCGGTGGCGTCATCGGCATCGAGAGCATGGGCATCCCGGTCCCGGGCGAGATCACCCTCGTCACCGCCTCGCTGCTGTCGGTGACGACCTCGATCAGCCCGTGGCTGGTCGCCAGCGCGGCGTCCGCGGGGGCGATCATCGGCGACTCCCTGGGGTATTACATCGGCCGCCGCGGCGGCCGACGGCTCCTGGAGCGCTTCGGCCGGCGGTTCCCCAAGCACTTCGGCCCCGAGCACCTCGCGAAGGCCGAACGGGCCTTCCAGCGCTGGGGCGTGTGGGCGGTGTTCTTCGGCCGGTTCATCGCGCTGCTGCGCATCCTGGCCGGGCCGCTCGCCGGCGCCCTGCACGTGCCCTACGGCAAGTTCCTGGCGGCCAATGCCCTCGGCGGCCTGACCTGGGCGTTCGGCACCGTGTTCGCCATCTACTCGGTCGGCCGGGTGGCGGAGAAGTGGCTGAAGGACTTCTCCTGGATCGCGCTCGCCGTCGCCGTCGTGGCCGGCCTGGTCACCACGGTCTACCTGCGCCGCAAGGCGGCCTCCGAGGCCCGCGCCCTGGCCGCCGAGGCGGAGAGGGAGCCCGCGGCCACGCCGTGACCGCCGCTCTCCCCGGGCACGAGTAAGCTTTCGGGGTTGTTTTTCCGCAGGCGGCAGGAGTAGGGCGTTGAGCGACGCGGTTCGCGAGTCGGAGATCGCCGCCGAGCAGGCATACCTCGACCGGGTCTACGTCCGGCTCGACCAGCTGCGCATCTCCGCCGCCGAGGTGGAGAAGGCCGGCTACAGCCTGGCTCGGGTCGGCAACTTCGGTGCGCTCGTGGAGCGGGACGCGATGGTGTACCACGCCGCCCGCCGCCGCCGGGCACTGGAGAGCGAGCACGACGGCCTCGTCTTCGGCCGGCTCGACCTGGGCCCCGACGGGGTGTCGGGCGCCGACGCGGCGGCCGTCGCGCCCGAGGTGCCGGGTGGCGAGGTGCGCTACGTCGGGCGCCTCGGACTGCGCGACGAGGCGTACGAGTCGCTGGTCGTGGACTGGCGCGCCCCCGCGGCGGCGCCGTTCTACCGCGCCACCCCCACCGACCGGATGGGCGTGATCCGCCGCCGGAGCATCCGCAGTACCGGCGAGAAGGTCGTCAGCATCGAGGACGACCTCCTCGACCCCGCCGCCGCCCCGGAGTCGATGGCCGTGATCGGGGACGGCGCCCTGCTCGCGAACCTGTCCCGGGCCACCGGCCGGGGCATGAAGGACATCGTCGCCACCATCCAGCGCGAGCAGGACGACGCGATCCGCTCCCCCGCGTCCGGCGTGACGATCGTCCGCGGCGGCCCGGGCACCGGCAAGACCGCGGTGGCGCTGCACCGCGCCGCCTACCTGCTGTACGCCGACCGCAACCGCTACGAGTCCGGCGGCGTGCTGGTCGTGGGCCCGTCGGACGTCTTCGTCGGGTACGTGTCGCGCGTGCTCCCGTCGCTCGGCGAGGACACGGCGTCGCTGCGCTCGCTGGGCCAGCTGGTCGAGGGCGTCCAGGCCACCCGGCACGAGCCGCCGGAGGTCGCCGCGGTGAAGGGCTCGCTGCGCATGCAGCGGGTCCTCGGCCGCGCGGCCCGCGGTCCCGTGCCCGACTCCCCCGGCCGCATCCGGATCCTGTACCGCGGCGAGCTGCTGAACCTCGACAAGCCCGCCCTGGACGAGCTGCGCCGCACCGTGCTGAACCTCGGCGTCAAGCGCAACGCCGCCCGCGCCAAGGCCGCCGGCCACGTGCTCGACGCGCTCTGGCGGCAGAGCGTCGAGCTGCTGCCGTCGGGCCGGCAGCAGAAGCGCGAGGAGTTCGCCCCGGACATCGCCGAGCGCCCCGAGTTCATCCAGTTCATGCGCGGCTGGTGGCCGGTCCTGCGCCCGGCCGAGGTGCTCGGCTGGCTGGCCGACCGGCACCGCCTCTCGCGCTGGGCCAACGGTGTGCTGAGCAACAGGGAGATCGGCATCCTGGCCTCGTCGGTCTCGGTGGACGACCTGTCCGTCGAGGACATCGCGCTGCTCGACGAGCTGCACGAGCTGCTCGGCGACCCGCCGGCCCGCAAGCGCCCGCCCCGCGACCCGTTCCAGGTCGCCGAGGGCGTGCGCGAGGTGACCACGTACGCGGACCGGATGGCGGCCGCCCGCGCCCAGGCGGTCGAGCGCCCGACCGACTACCGCGACTACGCGCACATCATCGTCGACGAGTCGCAGGACGTCTCGCCGATGCAGTGGCGCATGATCGGCCGCCGCGGCCCGCACGCCACCTGGACGATCGTCGGTGACCCGGCCCAGGCGGCGTGGGCCGACGCGGCCGAGTCGGACCGCGCGATGGACGGCGCGGTGGGCACCCGGCGCCGCTCGGCCTTCACGCTGACCACCAACTACCGCAACTCGGCGGAGATCTTCGAGGTCGCCGCCCGGGTGATCCGCCGGGCCCAGCCGGACATCGGGCTGCCCACGGCGGTCCGCTCCTCCGGAGTGGCCCCGGTCGAGCGGGTGGTGGCGCCGGAGGAGCTGGAGTCCGCGGTCCGCGCGGCGGCCCAGTCGCTGCTGGAGCAGGTCGAGGGCACGGTGGGCGTGATCACCCCGACGCTGCGCCGCGACGAGGTGGCGAAGTGGGTCGCGGACCTGGCGCCGGACCGCTTGCAGACGGTGGGCGCACTGGACTCGAAGGGTATGGAGTACGACGGCGTCCTGGTGGTGGAGCCGGCCGACATCCGCGAGGAGGCGGAGACGGGCTTCCGCACGCTCTACGTGGCCCTGTCCCGGGCCACGCAACGCCTGACAACCCTGGGCACCCGCGACTACTGAGGCGCCACCGTGATCGATGGCGCGTGACGGCTGCGACGGCAACCAGAACGCGCCATCGATCACGCTTACCACGGCTCACAGCCCTCTCCACGCCTCTCCACGCGGCGAGGACCGCCTCCATGATCGTGGGAAGGATCTGGCTGTCATAGCGCCCAGATGTTTCCCACGATCATGAGAGCCCCGCGCAGCGACTCCCGCACCCTGCCTCCGGCGATCCGCACTCACCACGCGCTCCGCACTCGCACCTTTCGCGCCGCGCTCCTCGCCTGCGGCCCATGAGGCCCAGCGCCCCACCGAGGACGGTACGGCGGGAGAAGTTCATCGCGTCCTCCTCACAGAACCAAACGAGAACCTCCAGAACCGCGACATTGGCCCATGAAAAGTTCAGCGTCAGTGGATCAGGCGCCTTGGTCAGCCATGATTTGCGTAGATCGATGTGGTTCACGGCGAAACACGATCGACACATATCAGTAACGAAGCAGACGCAAGCCAGAGAGGGGTCACATAGATCGCTGTTCGAGTTTGTTGACTTCTGGTCGGCTAGGTTCGAAGCTGTACGCCATGCGAGCGCGCCCAGACTTCGACCGGGTCGGCGGGGTGCACACCCGCCCCCGCGACGTAACGTCTGCGGTGGTATCCGAAACGGCGAAGGGAACGGCGTGATGCTCGCACAGCAACGTCAGGCGGCCATTCTCGACCTGGTGCGCCGCCACGGCGGCGTGCGCGTGAGCCAGCTGGTCCGCCAGTTCGGCGTCTCGGACATGACGATCCGGCGCGACCTGGAAGCGCTCGCCGACCGCGGCCTGGTCGACAAGGTGCACGGCGGCGCCACCATCGCGGGCCCCGGCTCGACCGAGGAGCCCGGCTTCGACGCGAAGTCGGTCCGCCAGCGCAACGAGAAGGCGGCGATCGCCGAGCGGGCCGCCAAGCTCATCGAGCCGCACACCGCGGTCGCCCTGTCCGCCGGCACCACGACCGCCGCGCTGGCCGCGCACCTCGTCGACGTGCCCGGCCTGACGGTCGTCACCAACTCGATCCCGGTGGCCGACACGCTGTACCACGCCGGCCGCCCCGACCAGACCGTGGTGCTCACCGGCGGCATCCGCACCCCCTCCGACGCCCTGGCCGGCCCGGTGGCGGAGGCCGCGATCGGCTCGCTCAACGTCGACGTGCTGTTCCTCGGCGTGCACGGGATGAGCCCGCGCACCGGCTTCACCACTCCGAACCTCATGGAGGCGGGCACCAACCGCCTGCTCGTCGCCGCCGCCCGGCGCCTGGTCGTCCTGGCCGACCACACCAAGTGGGAGATGGTCGGCATCGCCACCATCACCCCGCTCGACGAGGCGGACATCCTCATCACCGACGTGGGGCTGGCCGCCGAGGCGCGGGTCCAGCTCGCCGAGCGCGTCGGGGAGCTCATCGTCGTGGATCCGAACGACTAGCAAGGACCTCTGGAGAACGAGTGAAGCGTACGGTCACCCACCTCGCCGACGGCCGGGAACTCATCTACTTCGACGAGCGCGACGACGCGTCCCGCGACGCCGTCGACCAGCGGGAGCTGCCCCCGCCGCCGCCCGCGTCGGAGATGCGGCACGACCCGATCCTCGACGAGTGGGTGGCGATCGCCACGCACCGGCAGACCCGCATCTACAAGCCGCCGTCCGATGAGTGCCCGCTGTGCCCGTCGACGCCGCAGTGGCAGAGCGAGATCCCGGCGCCGGAGTACGACGTGGTCGTCTTCGAGAACCGGTTCCCGTCGTTCAGCCACCGGATCGGCCCGGCCCAGGGCGACGTGCTGCCCGGGTCATGGCTGGGTGATGTGCCGGCCCGGGGCGCGGCCGGGCGGTGCGAGGTCGTCTGCTTCACGTCCGACCACAGCGCCTCGTTCTCGTCGCTGTCCGAGGAGCGGGTGCGCACGGTCATGGAGGCGTGGGCCGACCGGACCGCCGAGCTGGCCACCCGCGACGACGTCGAGCAGGTGTTCTGCTTCGAGAACCGGGGCGAGGAGATCGGCGTCACGCTGAGCCACCCGCACGGCCAGATCTACGCGTACCCGTTCGTTACCCCGCGCACCCGCCGCATGCTCGAGTCGGCCCGGCGGTACACCCGGGGCAACCTCTTCGCCGACGTGCTGGCGGCCGAGCAGGCCGACGGGCGCCGGCTCGTGGCGGAGAACGGCCTCTGGACCGCATTCGTCCCGGCCACCGCGCGCTGGCCGTTCGAGATCCACCTGTACCCCAGGCGCCGGACCCCCGACATCCCCTCGCTGACGACCGCCGAGCGGGACGCGTTCGGCCCGCTGTACCTGGAGGTCCTGCGCCGCCTCGACGGGATGTTCGGCCTGCCGATGCCGTACATCGCCGCCTGGCACCAGGCGCCGGTCCGCGCCGACCGGGACCTGGCCTACCTGCACCTGCAGGTGTTCAGCACGCGGCGGGCGCCGGGCAAGCTGAAGTACCTCGCCGGATCCGAGTCCGGCATGGGCGTGTTCGTCAACGACGTGCGGCCCGAGCAGGCCGCCGAGATGCTGCGGGGAGTCATGCTGTGACAGCCGGATCCCGGCTGCCGGAGGGCAGCTACGACGCGGTGTGGGCCAGCCCGGGCCGGGTCAACCTCATCGGCGAGCACACCGACTACAACGACGGCTTCGTCCTGCCGTTCGCGCTGCCGCACAGCACGGTGGTGGCGGCCCGGCGGCGCGCGGAGCCCGGCTGGACGGTCACGTCGGAGCAGACCGGCGAGACCGTCGCCTTCGACGGTGCGGAGCGGGTCGAGGGCTGGGCCGCCTACGTCGCCGGCATCGTCTGGGTGCTGCGGGAGGCCGGCCACGACGTGCCGCCCGCCGACCTGTGGGTGACCTCGGACGTGCCGTTCGGCGCCGGGCTGTCGAGCTCGGCCGCGATCGAGTGCGCGACGATGGCCGCGCTCGTCGACCTGGCCAGGTCGTCGGGCGGTGCGGACCTGCCGATGCAGCTGCGGCCGCGGCTGGCCCAGCGGGCCGAGAACGAGTACGTGGGCGCGCCGACCGGCATCATGGACCAGGCCGCCTCGACGCTGTGCCGGGCCGGGCACGCGCTGTTCCTCGACTGCCGGTCCCTGGCGACCGAGCAGGTCCCGTTCGACGTGGCCGAGGCCGGGCTGGCCGTCCTGGTCATCGACAGCAAGGCCCCGCACGCGCACGTCACCAGCGAGTACGCGGCCCGGCGGCGCTCGTGCGAGGACGCGGCCAAGCTGCTCGGCGTGACCGCGCTGCGCGACGTCGACGTGGCCGGCCTGGACGACGCCCTGGCCCAGCTCGACGACGAGGTGATGCGCCGGCGGGTCCGGCACGTGGTCACCGAGGACCAGCGGGTCCTCGACACGGTGGCGGCGCTGCGGGCGGGGAGCCTCCGCGCGGTCGGCTCGCTCATGACGGCGTCGCACGAGTCGATGCGCGACGACTACGAGATCACCGTGCCGCAGGTCGACACGGCCGTGCGGGTGGCCCTGGAGCACGGCGCGTACGGGGCTCGGATGACCGGCGGCGGCTTCGGCGGGTGCGTGCTCGCCCTGGTCGAGGAGGACGACTGCGCGAGCGTCGCCGCGGCGGTGCGGGAGGCCTTCGCCGCGAACGGCTTCGCGCCTCCCGACACCTTCGTCGTCACGCCCGCGGAGGGGACGCGCCGCGTCAGCCTCAGCAGATGAGTCGCGCGTCGGCCCAGTCGGCGTGGTCGTAGTCGACGCTGCCCGCGCTGCCGACGACCAGCCGCAGGCTCGTGCGCCCGGCCACGCTCACGTCGACCGCCACCGGGCTGCCGGCGGTGACCGTCGGGCTCGTCCAGAGCGTGACGCCGTCGCCGAGGACGCTGAACGTCACGCCCGTCGACGACGTGCCGACCTCGGCGTCGAGCCCGGCCACGGCCGTGAACCGGCTGCACGCGCCGCCGAGCGGCACGGTGACGTCGCTCGCCGCGTGGGCGCCGACGCCCTTCGGGTAGCTGACCCCGCCGACGGTGAGCAGGCTGCCGTCGCCGGCCGGCTGCTCGCCGTTGGAGGCGTCGCGCTCCGCGGGTCCCCAGCCGTTGGTGGCGGTACCCCAGGCGCGGTCGCTGACGAACGAGCCCGCGCCGGTGGTGCCGCAGACCAGCGTCGGCGCGCCCCAGTCGGCGTGGTCGTACTGGATGCCGTTCGCGCGGGCGTCGGTCACCCGCAGCTCCAGGGTCAGGTAGCCGCCGGTCGACACGGTGAGCCGGGTCGGCGCCTGTCCCCCGGTCTTCACGGCGGTGGCACCGAGGAGGCGGCCGTCGCCGTAGACCGCGAAGCGGACCGAGCCGTTGGTGCCCACCTCGCCGTCCACGCCGACCTGTGCGGTGAACGTGCGGCAGGCGCGGCCGAGGTACACGTGGACCGCCGAATCGGCATGCACGCCGATGCCCTTGGCGAACGTGGTGCCGCCGACGCTCAGCGTCCCGCCGTCGCCGGCCGCCTGCTCGCCGTTGGCCCGGTCCCGCTCGGCCGGTCCCCAGCCGTTGCCCGACGCGAGCCACGGCAGGTCGCTCACCTGGAGCGTGCCGGAGGCGGGCGGCGCGGCCAGGGTGCCGGCCCGGGTCACCCGCACCATCGTCACGCCGTGCGCCGGCACGGTGGCCGCGATCGCGCCCGTCGTCGCCGAGGTGCTCCCCGTCCAGAGGTTGCGCACGGTGTACGAGCTGGAGCCGCCGAGCCCGAGGACCGCGGCGGACGTCGACACCGTGGCGACGGCGCCGCCCCGGTTGAACAGCACGGTGGCGACCGAGCCGTCGCTCATCGGCTTCGCCCACACCTCCTGGTCGCCGGCGGCGGCCACCCGCCGGCCCTGCGACCCGGCCCAGTCCTGGTTGACCGCGAGGACGTCGGCGTTGCGCAGGATCGCCAGGGTCGAGGCGCTCACGCTGCGCAGGTCGTTGCCGAGCAGCAGCGGCGACGACAGCAGTGACCAGAGCGAGAAGTGGGCGACGTTCTCGTCGGCGGTGAGCCCGCCGTTGCCGACCTCCAGCATGTCCGGGTCGTTGTAGAAGCCCCTGCGGGCGAAGGTCTCCAGCCCGGCCTGCTGGTCGAGCAGCGAGGTGACGCTGCCCCAGTTGTCGCTGATGTCGCCGGTGGTGCGCCAGTAGCTCCCGCCCACGTCCGGGCCGAACACCCACGGCTCGTCGAGGCCCCAGTTGCAGATGCTGTAGACGATGTGCCGGCCGGTCGCCTTGAGCGCGTCGCCCATCGCCCTGTACCGCTGGACCGCCGGCCGCCCCTGGTTGTTGCAGTTGTCGTACTTGAGCAGGTCGACGCCCCACGACGCCCAGGTCTGCGCGTCGACGGTCTCGTGGTCGAGGCTGGCCGGCAGGCCCTGGCAGGTGGCGGTGCCGGCCGACGAGTAGATGCCGAGCTTGAGCCCGCGGGCGTGGACGTAGTCGGCGAGCGCGGCGATGCCGCCCGGGAACCGGACCGGGTCGGGGCGCAGCCGGCCCTGGGCGTCGCGGGTGCTCGCCATCCAGCAGTCGTCGATGTTGACGTACGTGTAGCCCGAGTCGCGCAGGCCGGTGCTCACCATGGCGTCGGCGGTCGCCCGGATGAGGCTTTCGTCGATGTTGCAGCCGAACCGGTTCCAGCTGTTCCACCCCATGACGGGTGCGGTGATCGGTCCCGGTGCCGGGGTGGCCGCGGCCTGTGACACCCCGGCGGCGCCGGTGACAACGACGATGATGGATGAGAGGGCCACCGTGGCGGCGGCGGCCAGGCGGGCGGTTCGTCGGATCATTGCAGCTCCCTGCGTGCAATAGATCGAACTTGTTGAATATTGTTCTACGCCGCTGTTTGGTCTCGCACAAGCTCCCACACGACGGCACGCAGATCCCTGCTGTGTGACAGTTGGTGTTCGGTTTTGTTTCGGTAGGTGCAGAGTCTTGACAGAAAAAGTTTGAGGATGAGTGAATGCGGTACACCCCAACGCGGTTCGCGAATATGGACCGCGGTCGACCCCTCGCTCAAGGGAGTGACCGACATGATCGGAATGCGTGGCCGTTGGCGGCCCGCTCTCGCCGTTCTCAGCGCCGCCGCCCTGCTCATGACCGGCTGCGCGAAGTCCGAGGACGAGCCCGGCGGCTCGCCCACGGCCGACAGCTCCGCCGCCGCACAGACGACGAAGTCTGCCGACGCCGGCGGCTCCACCTGCACGCTGCAGCAGTTCGGCGGCCAGAAGGTCGACCTGAAGACCGCGACGATCGGCTTCTCCCAGTCGGAGAAGGAGGCCAACCCGTTCCGGATCGCGGAGACCCAGTCGATCAAGGACGAGGCCGCCAAGCTCGGCATCCCGGCGGCGAACCTCAAGGTGACCAACGCCGACTCGAAGTTCGACAAGCAGATCACCGACGTCAGCACGCTCCTCGACCAGGGCGTCCAGCTGCTCATCGTCGCGCCGCTCAACTCCGACGGGTGGGACCCGGTCTTCCAGAAGGCCGCGCAGAAGAAGGTCCCGATCGTCACCATCGACCGCAAGATCAACGCCAAGCACTGCACGGACTACCTGACGTTCATCGGCTCCGACTTCTACGAGCAGGGCAAGCGCGCGGCCGACAAGATGGCCAAGGCCCTGAACAACACCGGCACGGTCGCGATCCTGCTCGGCGCCCCCGGCAACAACGTCACCACGCTGCGGACCAACGGCTTCAAGGACCAGATCGCGAAGGTCGCCCCGAACATCAAGATCGAGTTCGAGCAGACCGGCCAGTTCTCCCGCGAGGAGGGCCAGAAGGTCGCCGATCAGCTGCTGCAGTCGAAGCCGAACATCAGCGGCATCTACGCCGAGAACGACGAGATGGCGCTCGGCGCGATCTCGGCGCTCAAGGGCGCGACCAAGAAGGCCGGTGACGTCAAGATCGTGACGATCGACGGCACGAAGGGCGCGGTCCAGGGCATCGTCGACGGCTGGATCTACTCGGTCATCGAGTCGAACCCGCGCTTCGGCCCGCTCGCCTTCGGCACCGCCCAGAAGTTCTTCAACGGCGAGGCGATCGCGGAGAACATCATCATCTCCGACCGCGAGTACGACGCCAGCAACGCGCAGGCCGACCTCGGCCTGGCCTACTGAGGCCCGCGTACCGATCCGACCCCGGACGGGGGGCCCAGGCCGGTCGGCCTGGGCCCCGCGGCACGAACGCGGCAAGGAGAGAGCCGATGTCCGAACCCCTGCTCGACGTCGTCGGGGTGAGCAAGCAGTTCCCCGGCGTGCGCGCCCTCGACGACGTCTCGTTCACGCTGCGCCCCGGCGAGGTGCACGCCCTCGTCGGCGAGAACGGCGCCGGGAAGTCGACGCTCATCAAGGTCATCACCGGCGTGTACCGGCCCGACGGCGGCGAGGTCCGCTTCCTCGGCCGCCCCGCCGCCTTCAACGGCCCCCTCGACGCCCAGCACGCCGGCATCTCGACCATCTACCAGGAGGTCAACCTCATCCCGCTGATGAGCGTGGCGCGCAACCTCTTCCTCGGCCGGGAGCCGCGCAACCGCCTCGGCCTCGTCGACGCCGGCCGGATGCACCGGGAGGCCGCCGAGATCCTGGCCGGCTACGGCATCACCTCCGACGTGCGCCGGCCGCTCGGCCTGATGGCGCTCGGCGCCCAGCAGATGGTCGCCCTCGCCCGCGCCGTCATGGTCGACGCCCGGGTCGTGGTCATGGACGAGCCGACCTCGTCGCTGGAGCCGCGCGAGGTGGAGACCCTCTTCGGCGTCATCCACCAGCTGCACGGGCGGGGCGTCGGGATCGTCTACGTGAGCCACCGGCTCGACGAGCTGTACCGCATCTGCGACAGCGTCACCGTCCTGCGCGACGGCCGCCTGGTGCACACGGGCGCGCTCGCCGAGCTCGACCGGGTCGCGCTCGTGTCGCACATGCTCGGCCGGCCCGCCGCCGAGGTGCGCCGCGCGGGCTTCACCAGCTTCGCCGGCTCACACGACGCGGCCACCGACCGCCCGCCGGTCCTGCGGGCCGAGGGGCTGAGCAGCCGCCACCGGCTGGCCGGCGTCAGCTTCGCGGTGCGGCCGGGCGAGGTCGTCGGGCTCGGCGGCCTGCTCGGCGCGGGCCGCAGCGAGACCATCAAGGCCTGCGCCGGCGCGCTGCCGCTGGACGCGGGCACCGTCGAGGTCGACGGGAGGCCGCTGCGCCGGCCGACCCCGGTGCACGCCCTGCGGGCCGGGATCGCCGTGCAGCCCGAGGATCGCAAGGCCGAGGGGCTCGCGCTCGGCCTGTCGGTGCGGGAGAACATCGCGCTCGCCGTGCTGCCCCGGTTGTCGGCGGCGGGCCTGGTGTCGGAGAAGAAGATCGACCGGATCGTCGAGACGTTCATGACCCGGCTGCGGATCAAGGCCGCCGGGCCGCACCAGCGCGTCGGCGACCTCTCCGGCGGCAACCAGCAGAAGGTGCTGCTGGCCCGGCTGCTGGCGACCGGGCCGAAGGTGCTGCTGCTCGACGAGCCGACGCGGGGCATCGACGTCGGCGCGAAGGCCGAGGTACAGGCGCTCATCGACGAGCTGGCCGCGGAAGGCCTCGGGGTGGTGCTGGTCTCCTCCGACGCCGAGGAACTGATCGAGGGGTCCGACCGGGTGGTGGTGCTGCGCGACGGAGCGGTCGTGGGCGAGCTGCGCGGCGACCAGGTGACGACGGAGCAGCTGATGAACACGATCGCGGTGGCCGCATCATGACCACGACCGCCCTCGTCCCGGCCCCATCGCTGCCGCAGCGGCTGCGCGGCTGGCTGCCCGCCTACGGCGTCTATGTCGCCGTCGTCGTGCTGGCGCTGTTCAACATCGCCTTCACCGACCACTTCCTGGAGTGGCAGAACCTGCGCATCCAGCTCGTGCAGGTCACCCCGGTCGTCATCGTGGCGCTCGGTATGGCGCTGGTCATCGGCACCGAGGGCATCGACCTGTCGGTCGGCTCGGTGATGGCGCTCGGCGCCGCGCTGATCCCGCTGTACCTCGGCTACGGCATGGTCCCGGCCATCCTCCTGGCCCTGCTCGGCGGCCTGGTGATCGGGCTGGTCAACGGCGGGCTGGTCGCCTTCGTCGGGCTCCAGCCGATCGTCGCCACGCTCGCCATGCTGGTCGCCGGCCGGGGCATCGCCCTGGTCCTGTCCAGCGGGCGGTACAAGGACATCCGCAACCAGGACTTCCTCGCCATCGGCACGGACGCGTTCCTCGGCGTGCCCTACACGGTCTGGATCGCGGCCGTGCTCGCGGTCGTCGTCGGGTTCGTCGTGCGCCGCACGGTCTTCGGCCGCCGGCTGCTCGCGATCGGCGACAACCGGCCGGCCGCCGAGCTGGCCGGCGTGCCGGTGCGGCGGGTGCTGGTGACCGTCTACGTCATCGCCGCGGTGCTGGCCGCGGTCGCCGGCGTGGTGCAGGTGTCGCGCATCGGCTCCGCGGACGCGTCGCGGATCGGCCTGCTCATCGAGCTGTCGGCGATCACCGCGGTCGTCGTCGGGGGCACGCCGCTGACCGGCGGCAGGATCCGCGTGCTCGGCACCGTCGCCGGCGCGTTCCTGATGCAGCTGCTCACCGCGACGATGATCGCGAACAACCTGAAGGACTCGACCGCGCAGATGGTCCAGGCGGTCATCATCCTGGTCGCCGTCTACGCGGCCCGCGAACGGAGGACCCGATGACGCTCGTCGCGGAGCCCAAGGCCGGGAGGTCCGAGGCGGCGTCGCTGCGGACCGAGCGGATCGTCGAGCTGGTCCAGCGGCAGGGCGCCCTGGCCGTCCTGGCGATCGTCGTCGTGGTCGGGGCGGTGGCGTTCGACAGCTTCCGCACCTACGACAACGTCGGCACCGTGCTCATCTCGGCCGCGCCGCCGGCCCTCATCGCGCTCGGCATGACGTTCGTGATCGTGAGCGGCGGCATCGACCTGTCGGTCGGCTCGCTGTACGTCCTCGGCGGGGTCCTGGCCGCGTGGGCCTCCCAGTTCGGGGTGGTGGCCGCGTTCGCGCTGCCGCTCGCCGCCTGCGGGCTCTTCGGGCTGGTGCAGGGCCTGGTCATCGCCTACGCCCGGCTGGCGCCGTTCATCGTCACGCTCGCCGGGCTGCTCGGCGCGCGGGGCCTCATGCTGGCGCTGTCCGGCGAGGGCCGGGAGACCTACCTGGTGAAGGCCGACCCGTTCAAGCGCTTCGGCACCGGCGAGCTGCTCGGCATCGGCTACCCGGTCTACCTGGTCGCCGCGCTGTTCGCGCTCGGCATGCTCCTGCTGTACCGCACCCGCCTCGGCCAGTCCGTCTACGCCGTCGGCGGCAGCGAGGACGCGGCCCGGCTCATGGGCGTGCGCATCCGGGCCACCCAGATCCGCGTCTACGTGCTGTCCGGCCTGCTGGCCGGCCTGGCGGGGGCGATCAACGCGGCCCGCCTCGGCTCCGGCGTGACGGTGCTGGGCACCGGCATGGAGCTGGACGCGATCGCGGCGGTCGTCATCGGCGGGACCCTGCTGACCGGCGGCGCCGGCACCCTGGGCGGCACGATCGCCGGCGTCCTGCTGCTCCAGGTGATCCAGAACCTGATCAACCAGGTCGGCACGGTGACGTCGGCCTGGCAGACGGTGATCAGCGGCACGTTCATCGCGCTGGTCGTGGTGGCCCAGACGTACCTGGCCCGCCTGCGGCGAGTGGCGTCCGGCTGACCCGATCGGGTGACAGGCGCCGGCCCCGAAAGGGTCGGCGCCTCGCGATCGCTGACGCTCGGCCTTGAACCGCACACGATGTGCGGGCTCGGCGCGACCGGGCGGCCCAACATGGGGTCCGCACGTCCCCTGGGAGCCCTGCCAGCGTTGGGAGGATTGCGTGTGAGCGTGCCTGGATACCGAGACACGCCGGGACCGCAGTGGGATCCGCACTCGCCGGCGGACCCCGCGGAGGCCGAGGAGTTCCTCGACCTGTACCACCAGGAGCACCCGCAGCGCGGCAACCCACGCGCCCGCCTCGCCGCGGTGCGGGACGAGATCGCGGCGACCGGAACGTACACCCACACCCACGCCGAGCTGGTCTTCGGCGCACGGGTCGCCTGGCGCAACGCGAGCCGCTGCATCGGCCGGCTCTACTGGCGCAGCCTCGTGGTGCGCGACCTGCGCCGGGTGGTCGCGCCCGACGAGATCTGCGAGGAACTGGTGCGGCACCTGCGCCTCGCCGGGCAGCCCGAGCGCACCGTGATCCGGCCGGTGATCTCGGTCTTCGCGCCGAACGTGCCGGGGCGGCCGGGCGCGCGGCTGTGGAACGAGCAGCTCATCCGCTACGCCGGCCACCGGCACCCCGACGGCAGCATCGTCGGCGACCCGCGGTACCTCGCGTTCACCGAGACGCTCCAGCAGTACGGCTGGCGGGGCAAGCCCGACAACGCCTTCGACGTGCTGCCGCTCGTCATCGAGGGCCCCGACGGCGGCGTCAACGTCTACGAGCTGCCCGAGCACGCGGTCTGGGAGGTGCCGATCGCGCACCCGGAGTACCGCTGGTTCGCCGAGCTGGGCCTGCGCTGGCACGCGATCCCGGCGATCTCCAACATGCGCCTGTCCATCGGCGGGATCGACTATCCGCTCGCACCGTTCAACGGCTGGTACCTCGGCACCGAGATCGGCGCCCGCAACCTGGCCGACCCCGACCGCTACAACCTGCTGCCGGTCGTGGCGCGGCGGCTCGGGCTGGACACCAGCACCGACCGCTCGCTGTGGAAGGACCGGGCGCTGGTCGAGCTGAACCGGGCCGTGCTGTTCTCGTTCGACCGGGCGGGCGCGCGCATCAGCGACCACCACACCGAGTCGGAGCGGTTCCTGGCCCACCTGACCAGCGAGGAGCGCTCGGGCCGGGCGACACCGGCGGACTGGTCGTGGATCGTGCCACCGATGAGCGGGGCGACCACGGGGGTGTTTCACCGGTACTACACCGAGGCCGACCAGCGACCGGCGTTCTACCTCGACCCGGAGGCCCGGGAGCTGGGCCGGCGGGGACGCTCCCCGATCACGCCGGAAGCGGTGGACGGGCGCTCGCCCGCCCACCGCCCGTCACTGCGCCGCTGGTTCGGCCGCCGTTCCTGAGGCCGCTGTTTCTAGGCCGCTGTTTCTAAGGCCGCTGTTCCTGCGGACGCTGTTTCTGAGGCCGCCGCCCGGCGCGGGCTCAGCTCCCGTTCTTGAGCACCTCGGTCAGCGCGTCCGCGGCCGCGTCGATCTCGTCCACGGTGACCACCAGCGGCGGGGCGAGGCGCAGCGTCGAGCCGTGCGTGTCCTTCGCCAGGACGCCGCGGGCCATCAGGCGCTCGCTCGCCTCGCGGCCGGTCATCAGGGCCGGGTCGATGTCGATGCCGGCCCACAGGCCGCGCCCGCGGACCTCGGTCAGCCCGTGGCCGACCAGGTCGGCCAGGCGGGCGTGCAGGTGCGCGCCGACCTCCCGGGCGCGCGCCTGCGGCCCGCCGGTGTTCAGCAGCGCGATCACGGCGCGGGCGACCGCGCAGGCGAGCGGGTTGCCGCCGAACGTGGAGCCGTGCTCGCCGGGGCGCAGCACGCCGAGCACGTCGGTGCCGGCGGCGACCGCGGACACCGGGACGATGCCGCCGCCGAGCGCCTTGCCCAGCACGTACATGTCGGGGACCACGCCCTCGTGGTCGCAGGCGAACGTGTCGCCGGTGCGGCCGAGGCCGGACTGGATCTCGTCGGCGACGAAGAGGACGCCGCGCTCGGTGCACAGGGCGCGGACGCCGGTGAGGTAGCCGGCGGGCGGCACGAGGACGCCGGCCTCGCCCTGAATCGGCTCCAGCAGTACCGCCACCGTCGTCTCGTCGATCGCGGCGGCGAGGGCGTCGAGGTCGCCGTAGGGGACGACCCGGAAGCCCGGCGTATAGGGCCCGAAGTCGGCCCGCGCCTCCGGGTCGGTCGAGAAGCTCACGATCGTCGTGGTGCGGCCGTGGAAGTTGCCGCCGGCGACCACGATCGTCGCCGTGCCGTCGGGCACGCCCTTGACCTGGTACCCCCACTTGCGGGACACCTTGATCGCGGTCTCGACGGCCTCCGCGCCGGTGTTCATCGGCAGGACCATGTCCTTGCCGCACAGCTGCGCCAGCTCGTGGCAGAACGGGCCGAACTGGTCGTGCAGGAACGCCCGGCTGGTGAGCGTGACCCGGTCGAGCTGCTCGCGGGCCGCCGCGACGAGCGCCGGGTGGCGGTGGCCGAAGTTCAGCGCCGAGTAGCCGGCCAGGCAGTCGAGGTAGCGCCGGCCGTCGACGTCGGTGACCCAGGCGCCCTCGGCCTCGGCGATCACTACGGGCAGCGGGTGGTAGTTGTGCGCCGTCCAGCGCTCCGCCTCGGCGACCGCGGGGGCGGTCCGGTTGGGGACGACCGCGGTCATGAACGCACCTCCAGCGTGCAGCACTTCGGTCCGCCGCCGGCCTTGTGCAGTTCGGACACGTCGACCGGCACCGGTTGGAACCCCTTCGACGCTAGCGCTCCGGCGAGGCGGGTGGCGGCGGCGGGCAGGACGACCCGGTGGCCGTCGCTAACGGCGTTGAGGCCCAGCACGGCGGCGTCCTCGGCGGTCGCGACGACCGCGTCGGGGTACATGCGGCGCAGCACCT
Organism: Dactylosporangium sp. NPDC005572; assembly: GCF_040605515.1. NCBI lineage: Bacteria > Bacillati > Actinomycetota > Actinomycetes > Micromonosporales > Micromonosporaceae > Dactylosporangium > Dactylosporangium sp. NPDC005572. The sequence continues at coordinate 116,076 of NZ_JBEXCY010000005.1, forward strand.
CGCGGCTGCCCGGCGAGAACGCGCCCGGGTAGTACGCGACGTTCGTCGGCGACAGCACGGTGAGCGCGGTGTCCAGGTGGTAGTAGCGCGGGTCGACCAGCTGCAGGCCGATGACCGGCCGGCCGAAGAGCTCCTGCGCCTCCAGGTGCGCCGCGTGCTCGGTGCGCAGCCCGGTGCCGGCGAGGATGAGCTCGCCGGCCAGCAGGATGTCGCCCTCGCCCTCGTTGACGTTCTTGGCGGCGTGGACGTCGAAGCCGTTGCGCGCGAACCAGGACAGGTAGGCCGGGCCCTCGTCGGCCCGCTCCGGGTGGCGGAACTGCGCCCCGTAGACCTTGCCGCCGACGACGGTCGCACCGTTCGCCGCGAACACCATGTCGGGCAGGCCGGGCACCGGGTCGATGAGGTCGACGGTGTGGCCGAGCGACAGGTACAGCTCGTACAGCGTGGTCCACTGCGCGACCGCCCGCTCGGTGTCGACCGGCGCGGTCGGGTCCATCCACGGGTTGATCGCGTAGTTGACCGTGAAGTACGTGGGGCGGCACATCAGATAGCGACGGCTCATGACGAAAAAGCTACGGCGGTCCCGGGCGGCGAACCATTGCGATCCGCTGCTTGTTGGCGCAGGTTCGTTGTCTGATATTGAACCGTGACGGCGATTCGTTGCTACTTCAGCTCGCGCCAGCTCCCCGGCTGGGCCAGCAGCCCGGAGACGCAGTTCATCGCCTCGTCCTCGTCGGTGAACTCATAGCGGCGGCTGCGCCCGTCGGCGCCTCCGTCGCGGGACTCCACCCACCAGAGGCCGGCGTCCTCGAACAGGTACACGTCGCGGCGGGCGAGCCGCCCCCAGGCGCCGTTCCACCAGTGCTTTCTGCGCTCCATAGGAGCGTATTCGAACACACGTGCCAACGTCGCGGAAGTCCGACCCGCCCATATCGATCAGGACGGTTAGCCCGCGCCCCGCCCGGGTACGCCGTTTGTGCCGTTTCGCTCCTGGGGGTGCCGCCATGCCGTCCGACCTCGTCGCCGGACTGGTGGCCGAGCACCGCCGGATCGAGGAGCTCTTCGCCGAGATCGAGACGTCCCCGGACCCGGCCGCACGGCGGGCGGCGCTGGACGCGGCGCTCGCGCTGCTGGCCCGGCACACCGCCCGCGAGGAGGAGCACCTGCACCCCCTGCTCGGCGCCGAGCTCGCCGCCTACGAGGCCGCCGAGCACGCCCGGGTCGCCGAGCTGTCGACCGGGCTCGACGACGCCGGGACACTCGCCGTGCTGCTCGACACCGTCCGCGAGCACATGCAGGAGGAGGAGACGGAGCTGTTCCCCCGCCTCCTCCCGGGTGAGAATCGGCGGGTGTGACGGATCGGATGGGCGGGTAAACCACCATTCATGGCAGTTCCGGAAGACAGGCAACCGCTCATCGCCACGCTCAAGAAGGCCGCCTTCCACCTCAAGGAGTCGGGCATCCCCTTCTGCCTCGCCGGCAGCTTCGCGGTCTACGCCCGCGGCGGCGAGTCGGTCGACCACGACATCGACTTCCTCATCAAGGAGGAGGACGCCGAGCGGGTGCTGACCGCGCTGCGCGAGGTCGGGTTCCGCGGCGAGGTGCCACCCGAGGGCTGGCTGGTGAAGGCCTGGGACCAGACCGACGACGGTGACCTGCTCATCGACATCATCTTCTGCCCCGTCCAGCGCCCGGTCACCGACGCGACGCTCACGGACACCGATGTCATCGCGGTCAACGCCTGCCACATGCCGGTGCTGTCGGCGACCGAGCTCATGATCCACAAGGTCCTGACCTGGTCGGCGCACTACTGCGACTTCGCCCGCGGACTGCCCGTCGCCCGGTCGCTGCGCGAGCAGATCGACTGGCCCCGGGTCTACCGGGAAACGGCCCATTCGCCGTACGCGCATGCTTTCCTGTTCCTGATCGACCGGCTCGGCGTGATGTCGCTCGCCGAGGCCAGCGCGCTGTCCGCAGCCGTTTAGGGGGCTCCCACCATGACCGTCGACCAGTACGTCGAGAGCCGGCTGCAGCACCTGCTCGCCGAGGACGACCGCATCACCGAGCAGGGCATCCGGTTCGTGCACACCGAGGGCGGCGGGATCAGCCTCGTCGGCGAGGTGGAGAGCGCCGAGCGCCGGGACCTGATCTGCCGGGTGGTCGGCGAGGCATTCCCGCAGCTGCCGGTGCGCTGCAACATCGGGCTCACCCGGGTGCACGAGCCGGAGGAGGTCGAGGAGCTGTGAGCAACCCCGACGACTGCGTCCGCGTGGCGGCGGTGGGCGACGTCCACCTCGACGCCGACGTCCTGGGCCGCTACCGGCCCGCCCTGGAGCACCTCGGCGACAAGGCCGACATGCTGCTGCTGGCCGGCGACCTGACCCGGCACGGCACCCCCGAGGAGGCGCGCTGCGTGGCCCAGGAGTTCGGCGGCCTGGCAGTACCGGTGATCGCGATCCTCGGCAACCACGACTACCACAGCGACCAGCAGGACGAGGTGGCGAAGATCCTGGAGGACGCCGGCCTCATTGTCCTGGAGTGCTCCGGCACCGTGCTCGGCTGCGGCCCCCTGCGGGTCGGCGTGGCCGGCACGAAGGGCTTCGGCGGCGGCTTCGCCGGCGCGTGCGCGAGCGAGTTCGGCGAGCCGGAGATGAAGGCGTTCACCCACCACGGCCGTGAGCTGGCCGAGCGGTTCGGCCTGGCCCTGGCCGCGCTTGAGTGCGACGTGCGGATCGCGTTGACCCATTATTCGCCGGTACCGGAGACGCTGCTGGGCGAGCCGCTGGAGATCTACCCGTTCCTGGGGTCGTACCAGCTGGCCCAGGCGATCGACGGCGCGCCCGGCGTGGGCCTGGCGGTGCACGGCCACGCCCACGCGGGCTCCGAGCGCGGCACGACGCCGGGCGGCGTGCCGGTCCGCAACGTGGCCCACCCGGTGATCCGGCAGGCCTACAACGTCTACCAGCTCTCCGCTGTCCTGGCCCCGGCCTAGCTAGATCGGATCCACCAGGTCGGTGCGCAGCCGGGTCAGGGCGTGCGCGAGCAGCCGCGACACGTGCATCTGGGAGATGCCGAGCTTCGCCGCGATCTGGGTCTGGGTCATGTTGCCGAAGAAGCGCATGGCCAGGATGTGCTGCTCGCGGGCCGGCAGGCGGGCGATCAGCGGCCGCAGCGACTCGCGGTCGTCGACCGCCTCCAGGTCGCGGTCCACGCCCCCGAGCAGGTCCGCCAGCTCGGCGCCGCGGTCCTCGCCGCTCGCGGGGACGTTGATCGACAGCGCGCGGTACGCGTGGCCGGCCTCCAGGCCCTCGATGACCTCCTCCTCCGACACGCCCAGGCGCTCGGCGAGGTCGGCGACCGTCGGCGAGCGGCCCAAAGCTTGGGCCAGAGGCTCAGTGACGCGGCCGAGCTCCAGGCGCAGCTCCTGCAGCCGCCGCGGGACGCGCACGTCCCAGCCCTTGTCCCGGAAGTGCCGCTTCAGCTCACCGACGATCATCGGGATCGCGTAGCTGGTGAAGACCGCGCCGCGGGCCGGGTCGTAGCCGTCGACGGACTTGATGAGGCCCAGGTTGGCGACCTGGTTGAGATCGTCCTGCGGCTCGCCGCGGTTGCGGAAGCGGCGGGCCAGGTACTCGGCGAGCGGCAGGTACAGCTCGATCAGCCGGCCGCGGACGCGGGCCCGGTCGAGGCTGTCCGGCGGGAGGTCGCCGAGCAGGGTCAGCAGGGCCTGGGCGGCGGACTCGGCCTCCTGGCCGGCCGGTCGCTTCGAGGCGGTGCAGTGGGCGGTGACGGTCATGAGGGGGGTCTCCCTCCAGCTGCCACGGCCGGGCACGAGCGGCGATGGTGTCCACGCCGGCTCCGGCCGGGGACGAGTGCGCCGGCCGGCACCCGTGGTCTCGAGCGCCTGGCGCATGCCCGCCGCCGCCGACCGGTGGAGTGACCACTAGCCGTTCGGATGATGCGGGTTAGCTAAACGTACCGCTCGGTCACCGCGGAGGCAAGCCGGTGCACGCCTAGGAGGAGACCTCGGTCAGTGCCTCGTCGTCCTCGTCGACGTCCTCGTCCGACGGACCGGCGGCGCCGCCCGTGACGGCCGCGTAGACGCGCTCCAGGTCGGTCGCGGTGCGCTCCCAGGTGTACCGGCTGCGCACCCGGTCGATCGCCGCGCTCGCGTAGCTCATCCGGCGGACCTCGTCGCCGAGCAGCCCGCGCAGGGCCGCAGCGAGGGCGTTCGTGTCGCGGGGCGGGACGAGCACGCCCGTGACGTTGTCGATGACGCTCTCGGCGATCCCGCCCACCTCGTAGGCCACCACGGGCACGCCGCAGGACATCGCCTCCAGCGGGGTCAGGCCGAACGGCTCGTACCACGGGGCGCAGGCGAGCACGTCGGCCGAGCGGTACCAGCCGGGCAGGTCCTCCAGCGGTACCGCACCGATGAGCCGCACCCGGTCCCCCACGCCGCAGCGGTCCGCGAACTCCATGAGGCGGCGGGCCTCCGGGTCGCGGTCGAGCCGGGCCGGGTCCGGGCCGCCGACCACGACGAGCTCCGCGCCGGGCACCCGGCGCAGCGCCTCGATCAGGTCGGCGAAGCCCTTGCGCTCCACGAGCGGGCCGACGCTGAAGATGCGCCGCAGGCCGGGCCGCGGCCGGTCGGCGACCGGGCCGCCCGGCGTGAACCGCTCGCCGTCGACGCCCGACGGGATGATGACCGTGTCGGCGCGCCGGATGCCCATCCGGCCGAGCTCGGTGACCTCGTCCTCGCACTGGGCGACGACCCGGTCGGCGAGCGTGCCGAGCGTGCGTTCGAGGCCGATGCGCGGCTCGGGGCTGGTGTCGCGGTCCTTGAGGAGGCGGCGGCGGACGGTGCCGAGCCCGTGGTACGTCTCGACGACCGGCCGGCGGCGGTCCGCCGTGGCCGTCAGCGCGGCCAGGCCGCTGAGCCAGAAGTGGGCGTGCACCACGTCGGGGCCCTCGCCCTCCTGCCAGCGGGCGGCCAGCGCGCGGCCGAAGTCGCCCATCAGGGGCAGCAGCTCGTCGGCCGGCAGCGGCTCCGGCGGCCCGGCGGTGACGTGCTCGACGGTCACCCGCTCGGCGAACGGCACCTCGCCGGGGGTGTCGGGGTCCTCGCGCCGGGTGTACACGCGCACGTCGTGCCCCTGCCGGCCGAGGGCCTCCGCCAGCGCGGCCACGTGCGTGTGCTGCCCTCCCGTCGCCGGCCCGCCGAGGGCCAGCGGGCTGGCTTGGGCCGAGACCAGGGCGACCCTCAACGCTCACCTGCCGACGACGAAGATGCCTGTTGCACCTCGCGCACCTCCACCTGGCCGACCGGGCTGACCTGCCAAAGGCTCCTACCCGAGCCGGTTGGTGGTAAACATCAACGGGCGAGTCGGTACCGAGCGATTGGAGAACCAGCAATGGCGGACAAGCCACCCGTCGAGGGCGGCAGCGCCGAGCCGGCCGAGGCGCTCGCCGCGCTGGTGGCCAAGCTGCGCGCCGAGCTGACCGGGGTGCGCACCGCCATGCGGAACCGGGCCGTCATCGAGCAGGCCAAGGGCGTGCTGGTCGAACGCCTCGGCATCACCCCCGACCAGGGGTTCGACCAGCTGGTGCGGCTGTCCCAGCGCACCAACATCAAGCTCATCGAGGTCGCCGCGGCGATCGTCGGGACCACCTCGCCCGACCCGAACGCCCCCGACGTGGTGAACCTCATCGACGACGAGCTGCGCCAGCACGTCGCCCGCCGCCGGGCCGAGGCGGCCGCGAAGCCGCCGGCCGCGCCGGCGCCCTCCCCGGCCCGCCGCCGGGCCGGCCGCAGCCCCGAGGTCGAGGCGCTGCAGTCCCAGCACCAGCTGCTCAGCGCCCGGATCGCCGCCGCCCGCAGCTACGACGAGATCAGCGAGGTGCTCGGCACGGCGCCGACCGCCTGGCCGGCGCCGGCGACGGTGTGGCTCACGCTGCTCGACCCGGACGGCGCGCAGCGCGGGGTCGGCTCGTTCGGCGTCGCCGGCGAGGTGCGCAGCCGCTGGTCGCGCATCCCGCCCGACCCGGCGCTGCCGCTGGTCGTCGCCGTGCAGGACGTCGAGACGATCTGGCTCAGTGCCGGCGACGTGCGGTTCCCGGTCATGGGGCAGGTGCCGTTCAGCGGCGCGACGATCCTGGCCTCGCCGCTCATCGCGGGCGAGCGGATCGTCGGCGGCATCCTCCTGACCTGGGACGAGGCGCTGCCCGGCGCCGAGGAGCTGCGGCGGTACGTCACGGCGCTGCTCGAGCCCGTGGCCCGGCAGGTCGACGCGCTCATCGGCGACGAGATCGCCAGCGCCTGGTACCACGTCGAGGGCGACGACACCGCGCAGGCGGCCCCCGCGCAGGTCTGGCTGCCGACGGTCGTCGACGCGCTGCACGACCCGGCGGCGCTGCTGTCCCCGGTCACCGAGGACGGGCAGCTCGTCGACTTCCGCGTGGAGTACGCCAACGTCCTGGCCCGGCAGATCTTCTCCGGCGCCCGCGTCGACCCCGACGAGGCGACGCTCCTGGCGGCGTACCCGGCGCTGGGCAGCGCGACGCTGCTGCCCGAGTTCGCCCGGCTGCTCCAGGACGGCCAGCCGCGCCGGCTGGAGGGGCTGCGGGCCGACCCGCGCACCGACGGGGTCCCCGGACCGCAGACGCTGTCGGTGCACGCGGTGCGGCTGTGGGACCGGGTGTTCGCCGTCTGGCGGGTGGCGACCGAGGCCGACCTGCTGTACGACCAGCTGCTCCAGGCCGAGCGCATCGCCGGCATCGGCTCCTTCTGCTGGGAGCTGCGCGACCCGGAGCCGCGCTGCTCCCCCGAGCTCGTCCGGCTCTTCCACGGCGGGCGGGACGCGGCCCGGGTGCCGGTCGACGAGCTCACCTCCAGCGTCCACCCCGACGACCTGCTGGCCGTGCAGGACGCGGTCCGGCGCACCCTGGTCGAGGGCAAGCACCTGCTCGCCGAGGTCCGCGGCGCGGGCCGGGTCAACGGCCGGCGGCTGCGGCTCACCGCCGAGCCGATCTTCGACGAGACCGGCAACGTGACCGCGGTCCGCGGCACCGTGCAGGACGTCACCGAGGAGCGGGCGATCGAGGGCCGGCTGCGCCGCGCCGAGGAGGCCCTGGCCGCGCAGCGGCACCGGCTGGCCGACGAGCGGCGGGCCGCCGAGGCGCTGCAGCAGGCGCTGCTGCCCACCGACCCGGAGCTCGGCCACACCGAGGGCGTGGAGATCTGCGGGCGGTGCCGCTCACCCGAGCGGGTCGGGACGGTCGACGGCGACTGGTTCGACGCCGCGTCGCTGGCCGGCGGCGGGACGATGCTGGTGCTCGGCGACGTCGACGACCGGGGCCTGTCGTCGATGACGACGGCGGCGCGGCTGCGGTACGCGGTACGGGCCTACGCGATGCTCGACATGTCGCCGGCGGACATCCTGACCGCCGTCAACAGCATGCTCTGCAGGATGGAGGTCGAGCACACCGCGTGCCTGGTGGTCGCCCGCTTCTCCCCCGCGACCCGCGAGCTGCGGTGGGCGGCGGCCGGTCAGGTGGCACCGATCCGCTACGCGGCGTCCGGCCAGGGCTCGGTGCTGTCCGGGCCGCTGGGGCTGCCGCTCGGCGAGGTGGACGAGATGGCGTACACCGAGACCACCGTGACCCTCGAACCGGGCGACCGGGTGCTGCTCTACACCGGCGGGAACGCGCGCGTCGACCGGCGCCGCGGCGGCGGGCTCGACCTCGTCCGGCGCGCGGGCGAGCACGTCGACCTCAGCGACTTCGACGCGGTGGTCCGGCACCTCGTCGGCGCGCTCAACGTGGCCGACGACGAGGACGTCTGCGCGCTGCTGGTGCACGTGCGCTAGCACTCAGGCCGCGCGGGTGTCCCAGTCCCACTCGATGCCGAGGCCGTCGAAGCGGCCCAGCGCGTCGCGGTGGCGGGCCGCGAGCACGATCCGGTCGGGCCCGAGGTGCCCGAGCAGGTCGTCGTCGCCGAAGTACCGCGTCTCCGGGTCCGGCCAGGCCCAGAGCGCGTCGTCGAGCTCGCGCAGCCGGATCTTGACCGCGCGCAGCGCCTCCGGCCCGGGCTCCATGCAGACGAGGCCGTGCAGCGGCGCGTACGTGGCCTCGTAGACGGCGACGTAGACCAGGAAGCGGCTGAGCGTGAGGCCGGTCGGGGACTCGTCGTTCTCGTGGACCTCGGGGTCGTCGCCGGCGTCGGCCGCGTAGGAGTACCAGTCGGTCGAGCCCTCCCAGAACCGGACCAGGCCGCGCCGTTGCCGCAGCTCGTCCCACGGGTGCATGAGGTGGTCACGGCTGAGCGGGAGGGAGTAGCGGGCGGCGATGCGGTACCACCCGGCGAGCGGCTCCGGCACGCCCGGCAGCGGCAGGTCGACCGGCGGGCGATCGGGCAGCCCGTACCAACGGTGGACGAAACGGGCCAAACTCTCGGGCGTCACGACGTCCAGCTCGTACACCCGCACCATGATGCCGGGTGCGCCCCCGCCGGGACGCGGGGGTCTGGACGCCGAGGGCATCTCGCCGGAGACGATTCGGTTGGCCCCGGGCTCCTGCGCCGGAGGACACGGTGTTGTGGCCGCGCCCGCTGCTTCAGTGGTGGTCCCGCCCACCCGGCAGCTGCCGGAGCACACCGACCAGATGCGCATGGACGGCCCGAGCGGCATCGACGGCAGCACTGACAGCGGCGAGCTCGTCGGCATCGTGCGGAAAGAAGGTCAACCGCCCGTCGTCCCGCAACACGACGTGCACCTCGACCCGCTCAAGAATCGCGGTGAGCGCAGTCTGCGCACTTCGTAAGGCGGCCCGCACTTCGCGAGCCTCGCCAACGGGCGCGGCAGGCACCCGCCAGACGTCCTCGACCGTGCACTCCCCCACCGCGGCCACGTCGATAGCCATACGTTGACGGTAAGTACGCCACCACACCAAACGCCAGCACCACGCTCGCCCTGTGGATAACCCCACGGCCGTCCGACCCGGCCGACAGCCACGACAGCTGGTAGGAAAACTGGTGCCAGGACCCCAGTTTTCCTACCACGTAACGCGCGAACGACTGGGACAGACCAGCGCGCCAGGCAGACGGCACCGCGGCGCACTGGGACCGCGACCGTGGAATCACGAGGGTCACTGCACCGCGCACCACGAGCCCCGAACACCCCGCGCCACGAGGCCCCGCGCCGCGGGCAGCCCGCAGCGCGGCGGGGCGGGGCGGCTAGACCGTGGTTGTCTTGGCTACCGCTACCAGTTCGCTTGAGTGGCTGCCGAAGACGCCCACCTTCGGCGGGCGGGGGGTGAAGCCCGGCAGGGCCGTCAGGCCGTCGCTGCCGTCCACCACCCGTAACGTGAACGGGGCCGAGTCGGACAGGACCAGTTCGACCTCGATGCCGTCCGCCGGCGGGGCGTGGAAGACGACGCCGAAGCGGTTCTGGTCGGTCAGGTACGTCACGGCGTCGCGGCCCTCCACCGTCGCCTTCACGACGCGGTGGTCGCCCACGTCGCCGTAGAACGAGATGAAGCGGACCGTGCGCTCCGACTCGATGCGGAAGCGGACCGTGCGCTGGCCGCCGGAGCCTCCGCCGGTGTCGGGGATCGTGGTCACCACCGGGGCCGGGAGGTCGGCCGCCTGGGCCGGGCCGACCGAGAGCATGCCCTCGGGCAGGACCGGGAACTGGCGGTTGAGGGACTGCTGGTTGCGGACGTAGCCCGAGGTCCAGTCGCCCGGGGACTGCTCCAGGCTCACCCACTCGGCGGTGTTGGTGTCGCGGTCGAGCGCGTACATCAGGTGGGTCGGCTCCGGGTGGCCCGCGTCCCAGCGGTCGACCACCATGCCGACCGTCGTGCACACGAGGGCCAGGACCAGGGCCGCGGCCGCCGGGGCCGAGCCGAGCAGGCGGTGCCGGGGCTCGCCGGCCGGGCGGAACAGCGGCTCCAGCACCGGCAGCACCGCGAGGCCCAGCAGCATCGCGAACAGGGCCGGGGCGGCGCCCGTCGCCAGGCCCAGCGCCGGGAAGAACAGGGCCACCGTCGGGGCCAGGATCAGCGTGGCGACGCCCGCGCCGGCGGTCAGGACGGCGACCTTCAGGACGTGGTGGGGCACGTAGAGGGCGCCGATGCCGGCCAGGGCGCCGACCAGGGCCGGGATCGCCACCAGGTAGGACCCGCCGGGGATCGCGGCCGCGAACACCAGGCCCAGCAGGGCGAGCAGGGCCAGGCCGCCGGTCGCCAGCGGGACCGGGCCCAGCCGGCGGCGGCTCAGCGCATACCACGCCAGGAGCACGCTCGCGGTCAGCGCGACCACACCGAAGCGGAACCAGGTCGGGCGGGCCGGGTCGAGCAGTTCGCCGTAGCCGGGGCGGATCGCCACCAGCAGCGCCCACAGGAGCTGGGCGGCCACGGCGACGACGATGACCGGCACGAGCGCCAGGCCGAGGCCGGCAAGGGTGCGCGGCAGCGAGGTCAGGCCCCGGCGGCGGGCCAGGAACGCCAGCGCGGCGACGGCGACCAGGGCGAGGGCGGCGATCGGCCAGGTGAGCGCCGACGGGTAGCGCAGCAGGAACCCGGCGAACGGGAAGTACACGGCGTCGCCGGAGGCGGGCTTCATGAGCGGCGGCAGGTCGGCCCCGCCGAACGCGCGGGCCAGCGCGAGCGCGTTGTCGCCGTGGTGCTGGAGGCTGGAGCGGTTCATCGTCGACGGGCGGTCGAACGGGCTGTGGTAGACGCTGGAGCCGTCGATGTAGGCCGTGTTGAGGCCGGTGAACCGGCTCTGGCCCAGGAACGGCGTGAAGTCGGTGTCGTTGGACAGCAGCCGGTACACCTCGACGGCGAGGCTGGTGCCGACCGGGTGCGGGGTGCGCGCGTAGACGTCGATGAGGTCGGCGTTGCCCACCGAGGTCTGGAACATGACGGCCGGTCCGCTGCTGCCGCGGGCCTCGAAGTTGAGCACGACGGACGGCTTCTGGCCGAGCGGGTGCCGGCTCACGAACGCCTCGGCCCCGCACAGGCAGGCCTCCTCGGCGTCGGTGAAGAGGAAGACGACGTCGTTGCGCGGCCGCTCACCGGTCGTGAGCGCCCGGGCCACCTCCAGCAGCGTGCTGGTGCCGGCGCCGTCGTCGTTGGCGCCGAAGCTCACCTGGACCGAGTCGTAGTGCGCCATGAGGACGACCTGGCCGGTCGAGGCGCTGCCGGGCAGCACTGCCACCACGTTGCGCACGTGGGCCATGCCGCCGTCGCCGAACTTGCCGGCGTTGACCCCGACCGCGTCCTGGACCTCCGGCCGCAGCCCCAGCCCGGTGAGGGTCTCCACGAGATACTCCCGGACGCGGTCGTTGGCCGGGCTGCCGGTGACGTGGACCTCCTGGCCGATCCGCTGGACGTGGGTGAACGCCCGGCCGGCGGAGAAGTCGCCGGCCGGCGCCGACGCCGGGCGGGGCGACGGGGGCTGGACGTCGGCGATGCCGAGGAAGGCGAGCAGCGCGAGCACGGCCACCGCGGCGGCGGCGACGAGCGGTCGCCGCGGCGGTGCGGCGAAACTGCGGTCGGACAAGGTTCGGTCCTCCAGGTGGGGTGAGCACATTCTGCACGCCCCCACCGACGAAAACCGCTGGACCGTCCCGGGCCTGGTCGCCGTCTGTCACCTGGCCGACGCAGCCGACGCGTTCTGCCGGTAAACCAACCCGGGGGCAGGCGCGTCGATACGGAACCCACCAGCGAAGGGGATCCCGATGCAGCGCCTGCTCACCCTGCTGGCCGCGACCGCCCTGCTCGCGGCATGCGCGAACAACGATCCGACGAGCGCCACGGCGAACGCGACGCACAGCAGCACCACGCAGAACAGCACAGCGCCGGCGACACCGGCCACGAGCGACAAACCCGCCGAGACACCGGCAGACGACCCGGGACTCACCATTCGGTACAACTGGGGAGTCCCGACCGAAGAGGTCACCGTGGCGGACCGCGTGAGCGTCCCCCCGGTGCCGATCCTGGTCGAGGTCAAGGCCGGCGACCACACCGCCGACGGCTACGAACGCGTCACCTTCGCGTTCCGGGGCGAGAACTACCCGGGGTACCGCTTCCACTACGTCAAGCAGGTCGTGCAGGACGGCAGCGGAGACCCGGTCCACCTCCCCGGCCGGGGCTACTTCCAGATCGTCTTCAACCCCGCCCACGCGCACGACGACGCCGGCCGGGCCACGGTGCCCAGAGGCCTCCAGCGCCCCGGCTTCCGGCAGATCAGCGGCTACCAGCTGGCCGGCGACTACGAGGCCTACGTGACCTACGGGTTCGGCTTCGCGGCGAGCCGCCCACAGGTCCGCATCGGCGAGCGCCGGCGCCCGGACGGCACCTACGTCGTCGCCGTGGACGTCAGACGGGCCTAGCGTCCGCGCCGGCCGGAGGACCGGCCGGTGGACTCGTTCCAGCGGAAGTGGACGAAGAGGCGGCCCCAGTTGTCGGAGTCCTTCTCGATCCGGTGGTACAGCGCCTTGATCTCGCGCTGGTCGAGGAAGCGGATCACCCGCTTCTTCAGCTGGCCCGACCCCTTGCCGGGGATGATCTCGACGAGGCTGGCGCGCTTGGCCACCGCCTCGTCGATGATCCCGCGCAGCGCGCGGTCGATGTCGCCGCTGCGGTTGAAGATGTCGTGGAGGTCGAGCTTGAGCTTCACCCCACCAGCGTAGTCACCGGGTGGCCGGCGGCCTTCCACGCCTGGAAGCCGCCGGTCAGGTCGGTCGCCCGGTGCAGCCCCAGGTCCTGCAGCGCGGCGGCGGCCAGCGACGATGTGTAGCCCTCCGAGCAGAACACGACGACGGGCAGGTCGTAGCGGTCGGCGACGGGCAGCCGGGCGTCGCTGCGCGGGTCGAAGCGCCACTCCAGGACGTTGCGCTCGACGATCAGCGCGCCCGGGATCTCCCCTTCGTGCGCCCGCTGCGCCGCCGGGCGGATGTCCACCAGGAGGGCCCCCTCGGCGAAGGCGAGCCGGGCCTGGTCGGCGTCGAGCCGGGCCAGGCGGGCCCGCGCGTCGGCGAGGATCTCGTCGATGCCGCGGCCGCTCACCAGTCCGCTCCCGCCTTCGTCACGGACTCGACCGTCAGCCGGCCGTCGTGCAGCCGGTACCGCGTCATGGCGGTCAGCGCCGGCCCGTACACGTGGACGGTGACGGCCGGCCGGGTGCCCGCGTTGACGACGCGGTGCACATGGTGCGGGCCGAAGCGCCGCCCCCGACCGGCCGGCATCGGCGTGTTCATCAGCGAGCCGCCCTGCACGGTCTGCTCCACGATCTCGCCGGAGACGACGGTGAAGGCGCCGGCGGAGCCGCCGTGGTCGTGCAGGTCGGTGGCCTGGCCGGGCAGCCAGGTCAGCACCCAGACCTCGTGGTCGTCGGCGGCGGTGAGCCGGCCGTACCAGCGGGAGGCGGGGTCGAAGCGGGGCGCGAACGGCCAGTCGTCGGGCGTCGAGGCGTACGACTGGGCGACCGCCAGGTGGTCCAGGGCGAGCGAGAGCGTCACGGAAAACTCCAGTATTCGCACGTACTAGATAGGAATTAAAGCACAAAAAGAGGCCACGCGAACCAACCGAGGGGGCTCTAGCGAGGACAGCGCGCGCTGGCGTGTCGAACGAGGTCGACAAACAGCCGTTGGGTCAGCAGCGCCACGTAACCGATGGTGCCGACGCGGACCGGAGATCGTCAACCCGCGTCCACCATTCGAGACGAAACACACTGTCAGGCCGTGTCAGGGCGATGTGCGCGGTTTGACAGCGGCGTCCGGCACGCTGTGAGCGTCAAGAACCATCCACAGGGGGAACACGCCATGAGTTTCGCTTTCCAGGCCACCGGCCTGGTCAAGCGGTTCGGCAAGACCACCGCGCTGGCCGGGGTGGACCTGGCCGCCGAGCCCGGCACGGTCCTCGGGGTCCTCGGCCCCAACGGCGCCGGCAAGACCACCGCCGTGCGCATCCTCGCCACGCTGCTACGCCCCGACGCGGGACAGGCCGTCGTCGGCGGCTACGACGTCGTGCGCCAGCCCGCCGAGGTACGCCGCATCAGCGGCCTGACCGGCCAGTTCGCGTCGGTCGACGAGGACCTCACCGGCACCGAGAACCTCGTCCTCATCGGCCAGCTGCTCGACCTGCGGGCCAAGGAGGCGAAGGCGCGGGCCGCGCAGCTGCTCGCCGAGTTCGACCTCACCGAGGCGGCGAACCGGCCGGTCAAGACGTACTCGGGCGGCATGCGCCGCCGGCTCGACCTGGCCGCGAGCCTGGTCGGGCGGCCGGCCGTCGTGTACCTCGACGAGCCCACCACGGGCCTCGACCCGGCCAAGCGCGAGGACGTCTGGAACATGGTCCGCGCGCAGGTCGAGGAGGGCACGACGGTGCTGCTGACCACGCAGTACCTCGAGGAGGCCGACGCGCTGGCCGACAACATCTCCGTGATCAACCACGGGAAGGTCATCGCGCACGGCACGCCGGCCCAGCTCAAGCACATCGTCGGCGGCCAGACGATCAGCGTCCGGCCGACCGACCCGGCCCACCTGGCGACCGTCGAGACGATCCTGGCCGCGGTCTCCGGCAACCAGGTCGAGTCGCGCGGCCGCGGCGTGCTGTCGGTGCCGGTCAGCGACGACCGCGCGATGACGGCGGTGGTCCGCCGGCTCGACGAGGCCGGGATCGGCGTTATCGAGCTGTCGCTGCACCTCCCGAGCCTCGACGAGGTGTTCTTCACCCTGACCCGCGGCGAGACAGCCGGTAAGGAGGAGGTGCCGGTATGACCGGGCAGATGATTGCGGCCGTGCCCGCCCGGCCGTTCGGGCTCGTACGGCACAGCCTGGTGATGGCCCGCCGGAGCCTCATCAAGACCATGCGCACGCCGGAGCAGCTCCTGGACGTCACGCTCCAGCCGATCATCTTCATCGTGCTGTTCGTGTACCTCCTGGGCGGCGCCATCGCCGGCTCGCGGCACGACTACCTGCAGTTCCTGCTGCCGGCACTGCTGGTGCAGAACGTGCTGTTCGCCTCGGCGCCGACCGGCGTCAGCCTCAACACCGACATCAAGACGGGCGTCTTCGACCGGTTCCGCAGCCTGCCGATCGGCCGCTCCGCGCCGCTCATCGGCGGCGTGCTCGGCGACATGATCCGGTTCGTGGTGTCGATCGTGGTGATGCTCGGCTTCGGGTACATCGTGGGCTTCCGGTTCCAGACCGGCGTGCTGTCGGTGCTCGCCGCCTGCCTGCTGGTGATGTTCCTGGCGTTCTGCTTCAGCTGGATGTTCGTGCTGCTCGGCATGGTCGTCCGCGAGCCGGGCGCGGTGCAGGGCCTCGGGTTCGTCATCATGTTCCCGCTGACGTTCGGCACGAATGTGCTGGTGCCGACGAACACCCTGCCCGGCTGGCTCCAGGCCTGGGTGAAGGTCAACCCGGTCGCCGACGCCATGCAGGCGGCCCGGGCGCTCATGGTCGGCACCGGGCCGGTCGCCGGTCCGGTGATCAAGACCCTGCTCTGGTCGGTGGCGATCCTGGCGGTCTTCGCCCCGCTCGCCGTCCGCGCCTACCGCCGCAAGGCGTGAGCACCTAGTTCAACAGGTCGAGCGCGTCCGCCCGCGGCATCGTCAGGCCGCGGGCGTGCGCCGTCGCGAAACCGGCGGCGCCGAGGGCGGCCCGCAGGCGCGCGGTCCCGGCCAGCCAGTCGGGATCGGACAGGTCGGCCCCGCCGGCCAGCTGCTCGGCCACGCCGAGGAGCTCGGCGCCCCGCCCGGGATCGCCGCCGGCCGCGGCCAGCGCCGCGCAGGCGACCGCGATCCGCGCCACGACCGGCATGTCGCGGACCGGCAGGGCCAGGCCCAGCGCCTCGTCCAGCCGGCCCCGGGCGGCACCGGGCTCGCCGCGCGCGATGTCGACGTAGGCCCGCGAGACGTGCACGACCGCGCGGTATTGCGGCGCCACCAGCGGCACCGACTGCTGCAGCCGCCAGGCCTCGGCGTAGCGGCGGTCGGCCTCGTCGACGTCGCCCTCGGCCCGCTCCAGGTGGCCGAGCTCCAGCATCGCGTGCGACACGTCGCGGGGCGCCGCCGCGGGGTCCTCGGTGAACGCGTGCAGCTCGGCCCGGGCGACCTGCGGGCCGGCGGTGCGGGCGCGCAGCGCGGCGATGCGGATCCGCTGGTAGCCCTCGCCGCCCGAGATGCCGAGCTCCCGGTGCAGCCGGACCGACTCCTCCAGGCCCGCGACGGCGGCGGTGAGGTCGCCCTGGCGCGCGTACGCCTCGGCGAGCGACGAGACCGTCATCGACAGCCCCCAGCGCTCGCCGACCTGGCGGAACTCGGCCTCCGCCGCCTCCAGTGCCTCCCGCATGCCGGCGACGTCGCCGTCGTTCTCCCGCATGTGGCCGAGGATCGACAGCAGCATCGCCCGCGACCACGCGTCGATCGGCTCGGCGAGCCGCTCGGCGATCACGGCGGCGCCGGTCTCGCTGTCGTCGTGGAACATCGCCACCACCGGCTCGATGAGGCTCACGAACGGGTGCGCGCCGGCCGGCGGTACCGTCGCCGCCACGCTGAGCAGCTCGTCCAGGTCCTCGTCGGCGAAGACGAAGTCGCCGGCGAACCCGCTGTTGACCAGGTGGACCGCCAGCACCACGACGCGCAGGTCGGCCGGCACGTCGCCGGGGACCCGCCGGATGCGGTCGAGCGACGCCGCCGCCTCGGCGTGGGTCTCCTCGAACGTCCACAGCCAGGCGGCCGCGCCCCCGATCCGGTAGGCGCCGCGCGCGTCGCCGGTCTCGCAGAAGTGCGCGACGGCGGCGTGGACGTTGTCCCGCTCGGGCCGCAGCCGGTCGAGCCACTCCACCTGCGCGCCGGTGCGCAGGTGCGGCTCGGCCTCCTCGAGCAGGGCGAGGAAGTGTGCGGCGTGCGCGGCCCGGGCCCGGGCCACTCCCCCGCGCCGGGCCAGTTCCTCGAGAGCGAACTCGCGAATGGTCTCGAGCATGCGGTACCGCACGCCGCCGCTCACGCTCACGACCTGCAACAGGGAGCGGTCGACGAGGGCGTCGAGGTGCTCGTCGGCGTCCGGCACACCGGCGACGGCCGCGGCCGCCGGCGCGTCGAACCCGCCGGGGAACACGGCGAGCGCCTCGGCGAACCGGCGCTCCGGCTCGCCCAGCAGCTCCCAGCTCCAGGCGACCACCGCGTGCAGCGTGCGGTGCCGGGGCAGCGCGGTGCGGCTGCCGCCGGTGAGCAGCCGGAACCGGTCGTCGAGGCGGGCCGCGACCTGCTCGGCGGTGAACGAGCGCAGCCGGGCCGCGGCCAGTTCGACGGCGAGCGGCAGCCCGTCGAGGCGCCGGCAGATCTCGACCACGGCGTCGACGTTGTCGTCGGTGACCGCGAACCCCGGGCGCACGGCGGCCGCCCGGTCGGCCAGCAGCTGCACCGCCGGGCTGGCGCGGGCCACGTCGGCCGGGACGGCGTCCTCGGGGTGGGCCAGCGGGCCGACCGGGAACAGCTGCTCGCCGAGGATGCCCAGCGGCTCGCGGCTGGTGGCCAGGATGTGCAGCTTCGGGCAGCGGCCCAGCAGTTCCTCGCTGAGCCGGGCGGCCGCGTCCACGACGTGCTCGCAGTTGTCGAGCAGCAGCAGGACGCCGGGGACGGTCAGGGCGTCGGCGAGCTGGTCGACGGTGTCGTGCCGGCGCGGCCGGTGCGGCGACTCACCGGGCACGAGGCCGCCGGCGACGAGCGTCCGCAGTACCGTGGCCGGCACTTCTCCCGCCTCGGTCACCGGCGCCAGCTCGACCAGCCAGGCCCCGCCGGCCGCGGCCGCGACCGTCGTGGCCAGCCGGGTCTTGCCCGCCCCGCCCGGGCCGACGAGGGTGACCAGCCGGCCGTCGAGGATCTGCGCGGAGAGCCGTTCGACGTCGGCGGCGCGGCCGACGAAGCTGGTGAGGGCCGCGCGCAGGTTGCCACCGCGGGCGGGCGCCGGCCGCTGGGCGCGCAGCACGGCCAGGTGGGCCTCGCGCAGCGCCGCGGACGGATCGACGCCCAGCTCGTCGGCGAGGCGCCGGCGGCACTCCTCGAACGCGGCGAGCGCCTCGGCCTGCCGCCCGTCGGCGTGCAGCCGGCTGATCAGCACCGCGACGAGCCGCTCGCGCAGCGGGTGGGCGGCGACGAGCTCCTGCAGCTCCGGCACGTCGCCGCCGGCCTCGGCGAGGTCCTCGGTCGCGGCCAGCCGCAGCTCCTCCCAGCGCGCCGCGAACGGCTCGGCGAACGGCGCGCCGGAGACGTCGGCCAGCGCGGGGCCCCGCCAGAGCGCCAGGGCCTCCCTCAGCAGGCGCGCCGCAGCCGCGTGCTCGCCGGCCCGCAGCGCCCGCCGGCCCTCCGCGGTGAGCCGCTCGAACCTTGCGGCGTCGACCTCGCCGACGTCGAGCCGGTAGCCGCCGGGGACGGAGACCAGCGCGTCCGGGTCGCCGAGCGTCTTGCGCAGCCGCGAGACGAGCGACTGGACGGCGTTGGCGGGGTCGGTCGGGGGACTCGCGGGCCAGAGCGCGTCGGCCAGCTGGTCGACCGGCACCAGGCGCCCCGGCTCGACGGCGAGCCGGACCAGCAGCGTGCGCAGGCGGGCCCCGCCGACCTCGACGGGGCGTCCACCGGCCTCGACGGTGAGTGGTCCGAGCAGCCCGACACGCATGGCGTCAACTCTGCCACCGCACACGCGGATGCCGCGGACCGGACGGTGCCCGGCCCGCGGCCCCTTCCACCAGGGATCAGTAGATGCTCACGCCGTAGACGCTCAGCGGCTCGGTGACCGGCTGGAAGTAGGTCACACCGCCGGAGGTGCAGTTGCCGCTGCCGCCCGAGGTCAGGCCGAGGGCCGTGGTGCCCGCGAAGAGCGAGCCGCCGCTGTCGCCGGGCTCGGCGCACACCGTGGTGCGGATCAGGCCGGTGACCCGGCCCTGCGAGTAGGTCACGGTGGCCCCGGTCTGGGTGACGGAGCCGCTGCGCACGCCCGTGGTCGAGCCGCTGCGACGGACCGACTGGCCGACGGTGGCGTTGCCGGCCGAGGTGATCTCCTGGTAGCTGCCGTTGTAGAGGTACACGTTGCCGGGGTGGGCGACGCCGGCCGCGTAGCGCACGATGCCGTAGTCGTTGCCCGGGAAGCTCGTGCCGGCGCGGGTGCCGAGGACCGAGCCGCTGCTCGTGGTCCACGTCGACCCGATGTTGGTGCAGTGGCCGGCCGTCAGGAAGTAGTACGTGCTGCCGCTGACCACGTTGAAGCCGAGCGAGCAGCGGGAGCCGCCGGAGTAGATGGCCTGGCCGCCCGAGATCGTCGGGCGCAGCTCGCCGGAGAGCCGCTCGACGCGCGCGCCGCCGCCGAGGCCGGCGACGGTGGCTTCGAGGGTCTTGACGTGCTCGGCCGGCACCGTGCTGTCGATCGACACGACGACCTGGTTGCTCACCGGGTCGACGGCCCACGCCGTGCCCGGGACGGCGGCCTTGGCGTCGAGCGTCGCGGTGATGCGGGCCAGCTCGGCGCCGCTGTGCTGGACCTTGCGCGCCTTGGCACCGGTCGCCTCGACGCTCTTGGCGGTCGCGGCGTCGGTGACGTTGACGACGAGGTTGCCCTGGGCGTCGAGGTACGAGCCGGCGGACCTGGTGCCGAGCTGCGCCACGAGCGCCTCGGCCGAGGCCGCCTGGGCTTCCGTCGCCGCGGCGGCGACGGAGGGTGCGAGGATCGAACCGGCGACGAGACCGGCACCCGCGGCGATGACCGCGGCCCGCCGGAGCGAGGACCTTGTGAGTCTCACGTGAGCCTCCCCTATATCGGAGCCGATAAATATCGGCCGCGACCGATGCTGTCATCGGAAGGGGAAGCACACAAGAATCACTGTCAAATTGGTCCATAGCACCCGCGTCATATCACAAGGTGCTGATCCCGACGCCGTCCAGCAGGAACTCGCTCACCGGCCCGTACAGGTGGGGCTGCACGTTGTCGTCGATCGGGACGGTCACCGACACCCGGCCCTCGGCCTCGGCGACGAACAGGGCGGGGTCGTTGCTGTCGGCGAACGCCACCACGTCGAGCCCGGCCGCCGCGGCCGCGCCGGCGAACCCGTGGTCGGCGACGACCAGGTCGGGCAGCGGCTCGCCCTGCCGCTCCAGCTCGGCCAGCATGATCCGCATGCCGTCCGGGGAGTGGGTGTGCCACAGCGCGATGCCCCGCTCCGCGGCGACCGCCACGCCGCCGATGTAGCGGACCGCGAGCTGGTACTCACGGCCGTCGTACCGCCCGGGCGAGGCGAACACCGCGCCCGGCGCCGGCCGCAGCAGCTCGCAGCCGGCGGCCCGCAGCGCGGCCGCGATCGCGAGATGCACCTCGATCATCCCGGCCGGGTGGCCGGTCGCGACCAGCACCCGCTCCCGCCGCTGCGCGGCCAGCCGCAGCCGGTCACGCATCCGCCCCAGCGCCCGCACGGTCTTGTCCGGATCGATCACGTCGGTGCCTGTCGCCCGGCCGGGATCGGGGTCGATGCCGACCCGCTCGGCCATCACGGACAGCACCTGCGGCACGGACCAGGTCTTCAGCGGGATCAGCCCGAAGAGGTAGCCCTCGTGCCCTTCGGCGAAGGCGGTCGCGTTGCCGTGGTTGGAGGAACGGGTGGTCTCGACATCCCCGGCGAGCCGTGCTTCGCGAAGATAACTCACAAGATCCGGCATATGACCAATGGTAGGGACACACCACCCCACCGCCGAGCTATCAGGCTTAAGGTCACAGATATGGCCGACGTGTACCTCGAGGTGGGCAGGAAGAAGGTCTTCGCGGGCAGTCTCGACTGGCCGGGCTGGGGCCGCTTCGGCAAGACCGAGGAGGAGGCCCTGGAGGCGCTCGCGGCCTACGGCGAGCGCTACGGGCCGATCGCGACGGCGGCCGGCTACAAGTTCCCGGCCGCGCCGGGGCTCACCGTGGCGGAGCGGGTGCCCGGCACCGCGACGACCGAGTTCGGCGCCCCGGACGGCCACCCCGCGGCCGACGGCGCCGCGGTGACCAGGGCCGTCGCCGACCGGCACACCAAGCTGCTGGGCGCCGCCTGGGCGGCGTTCGCCGACTGTGCCGCGACGGCGCCGGAGTCGCTGCGCAAGGGCCCGCGCGGCGGCGGCCGTGACCGGGACAAGATGATCGGGCACGTCCTGGAGTCCGAGGCCGCGTACGCCCGCAAGATCGGCGTCAAGCACAAGCCCCCCGCGATCGACGACCCGGACGCGGTCGCGGCGCTGCGCGAGGCGGTCCTGTCGGCGCTTCGCGCGACGAACGACGGCGGCCCGCTGACGGACAACGGCTGGACCGCCCGCTACGCCGCCCGCCGCTTCACCTGGCACGTCCTGGACCATCTCTGGGAGATGCAGGACCGCACCGAGTAACGACCGGCGGGTCGGGATCAGGGGTGCGGCTGGCCGGCCAGGCCGTGCAGCAGGAGGCGGGTCAGGGTCTCCACCGCCTCCTCGTCGGTGAGCCGCGGCTCCGGCGCGGTCAGGTGGGCGTAGGCGAAGAACGCCAGCATCGCGCCCATCGCGCCCGCCACCACCTCCGGGCGGCCCGGCAGCGGGTGGCCGGTCGAGGCCATGTACTCCAGGTGCTCACGCAGCGTCGCGGTGTCCTCGGTCAGGCGGAACCGGGCCGTGCCGCCGAACGGCTCCTCGGCCAGCGACGCCTGGAACAGCGCCACCATCACCGGCAGGTGCTCGCGGAACGTCGTCCAGGCCGCCGCGACGTGTGCCCGCAGCTGCGCCTCCTCGGCCAGGTCGTGCTCGGGGTCGTGGTCCGGCAGCTCGCCCTCGGCGGTCGCCTCCATGTCCGCGAGCAGCGCCCGGAGCAGCTCCTCCTTGCTCGCGAAGTGGTCGTAGAACGAACCGACCGCCCGCCCGGCCTCGGCGGTGATGTCGCTGATCTTCGTGTTGAGGTAGCCGCGCTCGGCGAACAGCGTCCGGGCCGCGTCCTTCAGCGCCGCCTGCGTCTGGGCGGCCTTCTCCTTCCGCGTGGCCATCGCACCATCCTCGCGCAGCCCTTGACGACGGGTCCCCCGGGTCGCCAAACTGAATCTAAGTTCACCGAATCAGTATTCACCCAAGGGGCGGGCAATGCGAGCAGTGGTCATCGGCGGAGGGGTGGCGGGGCCGGTCGCGGCGCTCGCCCTGCGGCGGGTCGGCTGGGACGTCACGGTGTACGAGGCGTACGCCGACCCGGCCGGCGACGTCGGGTCGTTCGTGAGCCTCGGCGCCAACGGGTTGCGGGCGCTCGCCGCGGTCGGCGCCCGCGACGCCGTCGCCGCCCGGGGCACGGCGATCCCGCTGCTGCGGCTGTGGAGCGGCCGGGGGCGGCTGCTCGGCGAGGCGGCCCGCGAGCGGGTCACGCTCATGCGCGGCCACCTGGTCGAGACCCTGCGCGACCTCGCCGTCGCGGCCGGGGCCGAGGTCGTCACCGGCCGCCGGCTGGTCGACGTGCGCGACGATCGGGCGGTCCTCGACGACGGCACCCGCGACAGCGCCGACCTCGTCGTCGGGGCGGACGGCATCCGCTCCAGGCTGCGCACGATCGTCGATCCCCAGGCAGCGACGCCGGTCTACGCCGGGCTGTGGTCCGTGGGCGGGCGGTCCACCCACCCGGTCGAGCCCGGCGCGTTCAACCTCACGTTCGGCGCGAAGGCGACGTTCGTCCACGCGGCGGCGGCGCACGGCACGCTCTGGACCGCGCAGTTCCCGGCGCCGGCCGCTCCGGCGCGCCCGCCAACAGCGGAGGAGCTGATCGCGGCGTTCGCCGGCGACCGGAGCCCGGCCGCGCGGGTCATCGAGCGCACCGACCAGTGGCATCCGTTCACCGTCTTCCGGCAGCTGCCGGCGACGCCGGCCGTCCATCGCGGCGCCCTGGTCCTGATCGGTGACGCGGCGCACCCGATCGGCGCCGGCCAGGGCGCGTCGCTGGCCATCGAGGATGCCGTGGTACTGGCGAAATGTCTCCGGGACGGGCAGACCCTGGAGGCGTTCGCGGCGCTGCGGGCGCCCCGCACGGCGCGGATGCTCAGGACGGCCGGCGCCAACGTCGACGCGAAGGTCGCCGGGCCGCTCGCCGCACGGGTCCGCGACGTGATGATGCCGTTGCTCTTCCGCCGGTTCGCGGCGAAAGGCAGCGCGTGGATGTACGACTACGACGTCGAGTGGGCGACGCCGGCTCAGCCGTGAAAGTCGGCCAGCCGGTCCGCCTCCGCGGTCACCTGCCTGCGCACGCGGGCGGGCAGGGTCGCGAAGGGCTCCCAGGTCAGGCCCTGGCCGGCGGTGTACCTCCACGTGCCCGCGACCTGCCCGTCGACGAGGAACGTGCCGATCGACTGCGGCATCCGCACGTGGAACACCTTCGAGCGGTGCTCCTCCGGCAGGATCCGGGTGCGCCGGGCGTGGGCGAGCAGGGCGGCGTCCCAGGTCGGCAGGAAGCGCACCGGCGCCGGCGTCTCCGGGTCGGGCAGCGGCGCGCCCGGGAGGTCGACCAGCTCGCGGCCGGCCTCGTCGCGGTACACCTGAAGATCGAGGCCCTTGAGGATCTCGGCGACGGTGGCGACGGGCAGGCCCGCCCAGTCGGCGATCTCGGTGCGGTGGGCCGGGCCGAACGCGCCGAGGTACCGCCGGACGAGCAGCTCCTGCCCCTCCCGCTCGGTCGCGTCGGGCGCGCCGACCCAGTCCTCGGCGGCGCCGAACAGGTCGGCGCGGCGCCGGGCCCAGGTGCCCGACGGCGGGACGCGCACCAGGTCGAGGTACATGCCGAGGCCGTTGCGGATCGGTGCGCCGAAGCGCTTGTCCAGCTCCGTGCGGCGGACCGGGCCCTCGCGGAGCAGCTCCCGCAGCTCGGCCACGGCGGCCTCCATCGCCGCCGGGTCGTACTGGCTGCGCGTGGCCCGCACGTACCACTCGAGGCGGGTCTTGTGGACGCCCGAGGCGAACGGCCAGAAGTCGGCCCGCGACACGAGGTGGATGGTGCCGCGCAGCAGGGTCGCCTGGACCACCTCGCGGCGCTCGAGCAGGCGGGTGACCTCGTCGCGGTCCAGGTCCGCGACGCGCGACCAGAGCCCGATGTACATCGATGGCGCGTACTGCGCCTGCAGCCCACCCATCCGTTCGAGCGCCTCGGGAACGGGCAGCGCCGCCCGCTCCAGCAGCATCTGGCGGGCCAGCAGCGCCCGGTTCAGCGCGCGCCAGGTGAGGGTCTGCTCCATGGGAGCACCGTAGTTCAGGCCGCTTCCCGCAGTGCGGTGCGCACCAGCTCGACGGTGCGGTCGTAGCTCATCCCGTGCTCACGCAGCAGCCGCGCGCCGAGCCCGCGCTCCTCCTTGAGCACGCCGAGGAGCAGGTGCTCGGTGCCGATGGAGCCGTGCTTCATCGACAGCGCGACCCGCAGCGACAGCTCCAGGGCCTTCTTCGCGCCGTGGTTGAAGCGGTTGGGCACCTTGCTGCGGCGGAGCAGGAAGCCGCCGCGCTCGGCCGGCTGGGCCCGGTCGAGAGCGCCCGGGCCGAACGTCCGCTCGACGCTGGAGCGCACCGCGTCGAGATCGATGCCGATCGAGCGCAGCACGGTGGCGTCGTCGCCAGCCGCGAGCGCGTCCCGCCATTCGCCGTACTCGATCCCGCACGCACGCAGGACCGTGTGCCCCACACCGCCCTCGGTGACGAGCATGGCCAGCACCAGGTGCTCGGTGCCGATGGCCCGGTGGCCGAGGGACTCGGCCTCGCTCCACGCGGTCCGCACGGTGGTGCGGGCGCTCTCGGTGAACCGCTCGAACATCACTCCTCCTCGTGCTTTCCGGCAACGCCCACCCGGCAGTCGCCCTCAGTCGCGCTCAGTCGCGCTCTGTCGCGCCGGCGCTCCGACCGGCGTGCTTCTTGTGGACCGCCTGCTTCGTCACGTCGAGCGCGTCGGCGATCTCCTGCCAGGACCAGCCCTGCTGACGGGCGTTGTCGACCTGGAGCACCTCGAGCGCGTCCGCCAGCCGGCGCAGCGCGACAGCGGCCCGCAGGCCCACGCGCGGATCGGGACTGGCCGCCGCTGCGGCGAGGTCGTTCGCCTCCGTCATGCGTCAACCATAGTTGACGCGGCGAACGGACGTCAACCCAAGTTGACGCCCCGGGCCGACAACCCTCTGCTAGGTTCCGAGCGTGCAGCAGGACGTGAAGCTCTACGCGCGTGGCATCACCAAGCGGTACGGACGGCGGACCGTGCTCGACAACGTCCACCTCGCGGTCGGCGCCGGCCAGATCGCGGCGATCGTCGGTGCCAACGGCTGCGGCAAGAGCACCCTGCTGCGCATCTGCGCCGGGCTGGCCGGCCCCGACCGCGGCACCGTCCAGGTCCACGGCACGCTCGGCTACTGCCCGCAGGACGGCGGGACGGTCGACTTCCTGATGCCCGAGGAGCACTTCCTGCTCGTCGGCGCCGGCCGCGGCCTGTCCCGCGGCGCGTCGCGGGACGCCGGCCGGGCCGGGGCCCGCGCGCTGGACTGGGAGCCCGACCCGGGCGTGCAGGCGCGCCGGCTGTCCGGGGGCACCCGCCAGAAGCTCAACCTCGTAATGGCCGGCATCGGCGAGCCGGACGTGCTGCTGCTCGACGAGCCCTACCAGGGCTTCGACCGGGGCACCTACCTGGACTTCTGGCAGCAGCTCTACCGCTGGCGCGACCGGGGGAAGGCCATCGTGGTCGTCACGCACCTGCTGACCCAGCTCGACGGCGTCGACATCGTGCTCGACCTGACCCCGGCGGGAGTGCGCCCGTGAGG
Source organism: Dactylosporangium sp. NPDC005572 (assembly GCF_040605515.1). Lineage (NCBI taxonomy): Bacteria > Bacillati > Actinomycetota > Actinomycetes > Micromonosporales > Micromonosporaceae > Dactylosporangium > Dactylosporangium sp. NPDC005572. The sequence continues at coordinate 141,882 of NZ_JBEXCY010000005.1, forward strand.
AAGACGCTCACCGTGGCCGAGATGGCCCTGCGCGAGATCGCCCGCCGGCGCAGCGTCCTGGCGATCATCCTGCTGCTGCCGCTCGCGTTCTACCTGACCCGCCGCGAGGAGCACCTCGGCCAGTCGATCCGCTTCGTGTTCCTCGGGCTGAGCTGGGCGCTGAGCACCGCGGCGCTGTTCGCGGCGAACGCGGCCCGGGGCATGGAGCCGCGGCTGCGGCTCGGCGGCTTCCAGACCTGGCAGCTGGTGCTCGGCCGGCTCGGCGCGCTGTGGGCGCTCGGCGGGGCCCTCAGCGTCCCGTACTTCCTGCTCATCCGGTTCGACCAGCACAACGTGCGGTACGGATCGATCGCCCTGACGATGGTCCTGCTGACGCTGGTCGCGCCGCTCTTCGGCGTGCTGCTCGCCGCGGTGCTCCCGCGTGAGCTGGAGGGCACGCTGGTGCTGCTGGTCGTCGTGGGCCTGCAGATGATGATGGACCCGTCCGGCGACGCGTCGCGGCTGCTGCCGTTCTGGTTCAGCCGGGAGATCGGCACCTACGCGGTCGACCAGACCGGCGCCGACTACCTGGCGCGCGGGCTGGTGCACGCCGCGGTGATGCTCACCGTCCTGCTGGCCGCGGTCGGGATCGCCTCGGCGGTCCGGCTGCGCCGGCGCGGGCACCTGCGGCTGGCCGGCTGATGCTCGAGCTGCCGATCGTCGACGTCTCCGGGCTCGTCCGCGACGGGGAGGACGCCGTCGCCGCCGCCCGGATCGAGGCCGCGTGCCGCGCCAGCGGGTTCTTCTACGTCACCGGCCACGGCGTCCCCGACGAGCTGGTCGAGCGGCTCGACCGGCACGCCCGCGAGTTCTTCGCGCTGCCGGAGGCCGGCAAGCTGGAGATCGCGATGGCCCGGGGCGGGCGGGCCTGGCGCGGGTTCTTCCCGGTCGGCGCCGAGCTCACCTCCGGCGCGCCGGACGAGAAGGAGGGCCTCTACTTCGGCACCGAGCTCGGCCCGGACGACCCGCGGGTGCGCGCCGGGCTGCCACTGCACGGCGCGAACCTCTTCCCGCGCCAGGTCCCCGAGCTGCGCCCGGCCGTGCTGTCGTACCTCGACGCGCTCACCGCCACCGCGCAGGCGGTGCTGCGCGGTGTGGCGCAGAGCCTGGGGCTGGCCCCGGACTACTTCGCCGCCGGCTACACGGCGGACCCGACCGTGCTGTTCCGGATCTTCCACTACCCGCCGGCCGAGCCGGGCACCGACGCGTGGGGCGTCGGCGAGCACACCGACTACGGCCTGCTGACCCTGCTGCTGCAGGACGGCAACGGCGGGCTCCAGGTGCGCACGCCGTCCGGGTGGATCGATGCGCCGCCGGTGCCCGGCACGTTCGTGTGCAACATCGGCGACATGCTCGACCGGATGACCGGCGGCTGGTACCGCTCGACCCCGCACCGGGTGCGCAACCGCAGCGGCAACGAGCGCCTGTCGTTCCCGTTCTTCTTCGACCCGGACTTCGCCGCCGAGGTGCCGCCGCTGCCCGGCCGGGCCGCCACCGGCGCCGGCGGCGAGCGCCGGTGGGACGGACAGGACCTTCGCGCATTTACCGGTACCTATGGTGATTATCTGGTCGCCAAGGTGGGCAAGGTCTTTCCAGGCCTCAGCGCGGACGTCGGGACGGCCTGAGCCGATCGGACCAGGGACCCACGGATGGGTTCGCGGAGCGGTTCACGCAGGTCGGGCTCGTGGCACGATGACGGGAGCAAACCAGTCCGCGGTGTACCTACCGTTTGAGTCACCACACCGCGACCGGAGGCGACGATGTCCACCCCGACCACCACCCCGACCACCCGCAAGCTCACCAGCCTCGACAGCGAGCAGGGCATGCTCGTGCTCCTGGCGGTGATCGTCCTGCTCAGCGTGATCGGCGTGATCATCGTCGGCGGGTGACGGTTCGTGGCCGGCCACGTCGACCTGATCAGCAACGGCTAGGGTCGTCGCATGTCACGGATCGTCGTCACCGGAGCCAGCGGGAAGACCGGGCGGGTCGTCGTCACCGACCTGCTCGCGCACGGGCATCACGTCGTCGCCACCGATGCCGTCGGCAGGGCCGGGCACCTCAGCGACCTCGGCACGCCCCTGCTGATCGCCGACCTCACCGACTACGGGCAGGCGGTCGAGGTGCTCCAGGGGGCCGACAGCGTCGTGCACCTGGCCAACATCCCGGCGCCGGGGATGTACCCGCCCGCCGTCACCCTCAACCGGAACTCGGCGATGAACGCCAACGTCTTCCTCGCCGCGCAGCTCCACGGGCTGCGCGGCGTCGTGTGGGCGTCGAGCGAGACCACCCTCGGGCTGCCGTTCGACACGCCGCCGACCTACGCCCCGGTCGACGAGCACCACTTCCCCTTCCCCACCACGACGTACGCGGTGTCGAAGGTGCTCGGGGAGACGCTGGCCCGCGAGGTCGCCGGCTGGAGCGGCATCCCGTTCGTCGCGCTGCGGCTGTCGAACGTGCACACCCCCGAGGACTACGCGAACGTCCCCGGCTACTGGGCGGACGCGCACGCGCGGAAGTGGAACCTGTGGGGTTACGTCGACGCCCGCGACGTCGCCGCCTCCTGCCGGCTCGCGCTGGCCGCCGCCGAGCGGGGCGACGTGCCGGGTGCGAGCGCGTTCGTCGTCGCCGCGGCCGACACCATCATGAACCGGCCGTCCAAGGACCTTCTCGCCGAGGTCTTTCCCGATGTACCGCTGAACAAGGAGATCGGCGAGTTCGAGACACTGCTGTCGATCGACCGCGCCCGCGAGGTGCTCGGGTACGAGCCCCAGTACTCGTGGCGGGACCACGTCAGATAGCCGGGCGGGAGAGCAGCTCCAGCAGCACCGCCAGCGCCGCCGGTGAGTCGTGGGCGGCCCGCGCCAGCAGCGTCAGGTTGTGCTGCTCGCCGTCCGGGCCGACCAGCACGCCGGCCGCGGCCGGGTGGACCCGCCGCCAGCCCCGCTCGGCGAGCGCCGCCTCCGCGACGACCACGACCGACGGCGTGCCGTCGAGCTCCGCGGGCTCGGCCGGCGGCTCGGGCTGCGCGGCCGGCCAGTTCGCCGCGACGAGCTCGTCGAGGCGGGTGAGCAGCACCTCGACCACCTCGGCCGGCCCGAGCGGCGGCCGGCGCAGCAGCGTCGCCACCTGCTCGGTGACCGACCGGGCCTGACGGGCCAGCCAGCCCGGCCACTCCTCGTCGGGGAGGGCGGCGAACGTCACCCACTGGTTGCCCTGCCGCTTGAGCACGTGACCGGCCAGGGCGCGCTCGGTCGCCGGGCTCAGCGGCGCCATCGGTACCGGATCGAGGGCGCGCAGCGCCACGTGCGCGTCGGTGAGCGACCCGATCGCGCCGGCCAGGCTGGGGTGGCGGGCCATCAGCGTCGCCCGGGTGTCCTCGTCGAGCTCGGCGACGACCGCCCCGGCCCGGGCCACGGCCTGCCAGCCGGCGTGCAGGTCCTGGACGGCGGCGCCGGTGCGCTGCCAGACCTGCTCCTCGACGTCGAAGGCCAGGTCGGCGAACTCGAACTCGGCGAGGTCGGCCTTGACGACCGCCCGGGCCGCGGTGTGCAGGCCGGAGGCGCTGCTCGCCGCCTGGTCGGCCCGCCGCTCCAGGGCGTCGGCGAAGTGCTGCGTCGCCCGCAGGACGCTCAGCGAGCGGCCGCGCGGCAGGCCCGGCTCGACGGCGTCGTCGTGCAGCTCGCGCAGCCGGACCACGAGGTGGGCCCGGCGGTGGTCGATGACGGCGAGCTCGTGGGCGACGAGCGCCCGCACCTCGTCGACGGCGAGGCAGTACAGCACCGGCACCCCGACCAGCAGGATGCGCCGGCGGCGGCTGGCCCAGCCGCGGACCACGCCGTGCCCGCTGAGCAGGACGACGTCCGGCGGCGCCACCCCGACCCGGGCCGCGACGTCGGTGATCAGCGAAACCAGCTCGGCCTGGGCGGACGCCTCGACGCCGCGCGGCGGGGCCCCCGGTGGCCTCCCGTAGCGCATCAGCAGCCACCGGGCCCGCCAGACGCTGATCTTGCCGGGCAATCCGTTTCTGGGTTCGTCCACTACGGCAACCGACACAGCGAAGCATCCTCACGTCGATATCGCGCAAGGTCAACGAGCACAGTCCACGTGCCCGGGGTGAAACCCGAAAGTCACCCGGACCGCCGCCGATTTGTGCAGGCGGGGGCTCGGGGGTGAGATGTACGGGCGGCTCGGTCGGGAGGGCCGCGACCAACACGCTCGAGGACGGAAACGACCATGACGTTGACGCTCGTCGTCGCCGGCGTGCTCGGGCTCGCCGTCGGGTCGTTCCTCAACGTCGTCATCCACCGCGTGCCCCGCGGCGAGTCGCCGCTGCGCCCGCCGTCGCACTGTCCACAGTGCTCATCCCCGGTCCGCCCGTGGCACAACGTGCCCGTCCTCGGCTGGCTGCTGCTGCGCGGCCGGTGCGCCGGCTGCGCGGCCCCGGTCAGCGTCCGCCGCCCCCTCGTCGAGCTCGGCACGGCCGCCCTCTTCGGCGCCGTCGCCGCCCGCTTCGGCCTCAGCGCGAGCCTGCCCGCCTGGCTGTACCTCGCCGCCATCGCCGTGGCGCTCGCCCTCATCGACCTCGACGTGCTCCGCCTGCCCGACGCGATCGTCCTGCCGTCGTACCTCGTCGCGCCGCTCCTGCTGCTGCCCGCCGTCGTCGCCGGGCGCGACTGGAGCGCGGGCCTGCGCGGGCTGCTCGCGATGGCCGTGCTGTGGATGTTCTATTTCGTGCTCTCCCTGGTGTACCCCGGGGGCATGGGCTTCGGCGACGTCAAGCTCGCTGGCGTCCTCGGCCTGTACCTCGGCTGGCTCGGCTGGTCCTCGGTCGCCGTCGGCACGCTCGTCGCGTTCGTCATCGGCGGCGTCGCCGCGCTGGCCCTGCTGGCCACCGGCCGCGCCGGCCGCAGGACGGCGCTGCCCTTCGGCCCCGCGATGCTCGCCGGCGCGCTCGTCGCGCTGTTCGCCGCCGCCCCGATCACCGGCTGGTACACGTCCCTGCTGCTGCCCGCGTAGCGCCCTTCCCTGAAGGACGTCGGGGAGGACCGGCCCGATCCCTAGGGGTACTCCTGAACCGGCGGGGCCGCCGAGTTCAGGGTGAAAGTCGGTGCATCGCCTGGATGGCATCGAGCCAGGTCACGACGAAGCTGAACGCCATGACCATCACCTGGGAGGAGCCCGACACCGCGACCCGCGCGGCCACACCCCGGGTCGCGCTCGGCCGGCAGATCGGCATCGTGACCGCGGCCGTGGCCGCCTACTTCCTCGTCCGCGGCGCCACCGAGGCGGCGACCGACCGCGCCCTCGACAACGCCGGCAGCGTCGTGGCCCTGGAGCGCAGGCTCGGGCTGTTCCACGAGGGCTGGCTGCAGGACACGTTCGCCGGCGCCCCGGCCGTCGCCACGTTCTTCAACTGGGTCTACATCTGGGGGCACTGGCCGGTCATCATCGCCACGCTCATCTGGCTGGCCCGCACCAACCCGCGCATCTACTACCGCACCCGCAACGCGATGCTGCTCTCCGGCGGCATCGGGCTGTTCATCTTCACGCTGTTCCCGGTCGCCCCGCCGCGCCTCGCGGAGCTGGGCCTGGTCGACACGGTCACCGAGACCTCCGACGCCTACCGGGTGCTGCAACCGGCGATGTTCACCAACCAGTACGCGGCGATGCCCAGCCTGCACGTCGGCTGGGACCTGCTCATCGGCCTGGCCATCGTGGTCGCCGCGCGGCGCCCGCTCGTGCGGCTGGCCGGCGCGCTGCTGCCGGTGCTCATGGTCTCCGCGGTCGTCCTGACCGCCAACCACTACATCGTCGACGCGATCGCCGGCGCGGCGCTGACCACGGCCTGCTGGGTGTGGCTGGTGGCCCGCGAGCGGCCGGCCGGCCCGAAGGGCTACGCCGGCTGGGACGGCCTGCGGCTGACCTGACCCAGGGGCGCCACCGCGGCCCACGCACACCGGATCTGCACACCTCGGACCTGCGCATCCGGCTAGATTTCGGGGATGCGACGCAGGCTCGCCGTCATCGGCGTCATCGCCGGGACGCTGCCGTGGGTCGTCATGATCCTGATCCCGGCGCCGCGGGGCCGGCGGGTCAGCCTCGACCCGGTCCAGGGGCTCTCCGACGTGCTCACCGGTGACCCCTGGACGGCGGTCGTGCAGCTGGGCGGCAACCTCGCGGTGTTCGCCGCGTTCGGCGCGCTGGGCCCGATCGCCTGGCGGATCGGGCCCTGGGCGGTGACCGCGCTGGCGGCGGGCGGTGCACTGACCCTGGAGATCCTGCAGTACCTGCTGGACCTCGGCCGGGTCTCGGCGGTCGACGACGTGATCGTCAACGCTGCGGGTGCGGGACTGGCGGCGCTGCTGACCCGGCGGTGGCACCGGCGCCGGACCGCCGGGCCGCCCAGCCCGTCGCGATCAGCGCCAGTGCCGCAGCGTACGTCGACATGACCACCAGGTCCCGGCCGGCGAAGTCCATCCCGGCGGCGCCCACGCCGATGAGCAGGTCGGAGAGCAGGAACAGCACGGCGCCGGCCGCGACCCGGGCGCCGACCGCGGTCGCCCAGGCGGCCATCGCGGTGAGGGCCAGGCTGTAGGCGAGGATCGGCACCCGCAGCGGGCCGAGCCGGCTCCACAGCAGCGCGTTGAGCCCGGCCCAGAGGATCGCGGCGGCCACCAGCACCGCCGCCGGGGGCCGGCCGGACCGGCGGAAGGCGGCCAGGAAGCTCAGCTGCGTGCCGAGGAAGCACGCCATGCCGATCATGAACCAGGTGTCGCCCGGCACCAGCAGCGCGACGTCGCCGGCGAAGGCGAACACGAGGCCGGTCGCCACGGCGTCCAGGCCGGTCCGCCGGCTCCAGAGGTACCCGAGGAGCAGCGGAGCCAGCAGCGGCTTCGACGCCCACTGGATCACGCGCTCGTCGAGGGCCACGCCGGTCAGCTCGACGGCGGTGGCGAGCGCGAACAGCCCGAGGAACCAGTGCTTCATGCGGCCGGCTGCCAGCCCGGGTGGCCGAACACGAAGCGCAGCCGGTCGCGCCAGCCGCGCGCCGCGCGGACGTCCTGCCAGATCGCCCGGTACTCGTGGGTGGCGACGCGCAGCGGGTTGTACGTGCCGATGTTCTTCGTGAGGCCGTAGACGACCCGGGCCCGCTCCGGCTCGAACGTGCCGAACAGCCGGTCCCAGACGATGAGGATGCCGCCGTAGTTGCGGTCCAGGTACTCGGCGTTGGCGCCGTGGTGGACCCGGTGGTGCGACGGCGTGTTGAACACCCACTCGATCGGCCGCCACAGCCGCCCGACCCGCTCGCTGTGCAGGAAGAACTGGTAGGCGAGGCTGATCGACTGCTGCAGGAAGACCATCCACGGCGGGATGCCCAGCAGCGGCAGGACCAGCCAGAACGGGGTGGAGGTCATCGGCGTCCAGCTCTGCCGCAGGGCGGTCGACAGGTTGAAGAAGACGCTGGAGTGGTGCACGACGTGGCCGGCCCAGAAGACCCGGACCTCGTGGTGCAGGCGGTGGAACCAGTAGTACGCCAGGTCGTCGGCGAAGAACAGCAGGACCCACGTCCAGGGGCTGTGCGGGTCGAGCTTGAGCGGGGTGAGCACGTACAGCCCGGCGTAGGCGACGGCCACGACGAGCTTCCAGGGCACGCCGATGATCTGGCTGCCGAGCCCCATGCTGAGGCTGGTGGTGGTGTCGCGGACCTCGTAGCCGCGCTCGTCGTCGTCGGGCAGGAAGCGGTACGAGACCGCCTCCATGACGATGAGCAGCAGGAAGGCCGGAACGGCGTAGAGCACGGCGGGGATCATGCTCTGCTGTCCTTTCTGTCACGTTCAGGCGACCGTCCCGAACGGCGGCCGCGCTCGGTCACGCTCTGTCGTGCAGGAACGGGGGCGGTGACGGGGGCGGTGAGCAGTGCCTTCGCCTGGGCCTCGGCCTCGTCGGCGGCACCGGCGGCGATGTGCGCGCCGAGGCGGCGGTGCCCGGCGACGTCGAGCAGCTCGGCGGTGCGGTGACCGGCCGGGACCCGGCCGACGGCGAGCGCGCCGCCGACGAGGGAGTTGAACGCGAGCAGGTAGGCGATGTTGCCGCTGCCGGCGATGACGGCCCGCCAGAGCGCGACGTTCGCCTCGCCCATCCGCTCCAGGTCGGGCGCGGCGGCCGCGTACACCTCGACGGCCGCGACGACCTCGGCCCTCGCCCCGGGGGTCCCGCGCTCGGCGCACAGCCGGGCCGCGTCGGCGCCGAGGCAGGCGCGCATCTCCACGACGTCCCGCGCGAGCGTCTCGACCGGCAGCACCTCGGCCCCGGCCATGGCGAGGTCGAGCCCGGCGTGCCGGCGCCAGTCGAGGACCCGGGTGGCCCCGCCCTGCGCGACCCGGACCAGCCCGAGCTGCTGGAGCCGCCGCAGCGCCTCCCGGACGGCGTGCCGGTTCACCTCGAAGACGGTGGCGAGCTCGCGCTCGCTGGGCAGCCCGTCGCCGGGCGCATACCCCCCGCTGACGATCGCGTCGCGGAGCTGGGAGAACACGTGGTCCGAGACGGAACTACGACTGGCGGGCCGAAACTCCATGCCGTGCAGTGTGGCACTCATCAACTGGTTGGACCAGTGGCCTTCCGGAAAAACCGCCGGGATCGCGGCCCGGCTCAGTCGGTGAGCTCGTCGACGATCCGCTGGGCCGTCGTGGCGTGCTTGGCGTAGGCACTCGCAAACGCCGAGCGTTGGACCGCTTGAGCAGCCCCCGTCACGCTCATGTTCTGCCAGCCGTCGATCTTGACCAGTTTGTTGTAGAACTTCGCCGACGCGAACGCGGGGTCCATCAACTGCTCGGGGGTGCCCCAGATACTGGCCCGCTGCTGGAAGATGCCCAGCGAGTCGTGGTCGGTGCCGGTGCCGTCGTGCGGGAGCTTCAGCGACGCGGGGACCTTCGGGTTGGCCAGGTTGCGCAGGTACGTCTCCTGGAGCGCGGTCGCGATGGCGACCACCATCGCCCGCTCCGGCAGCCGCATCTGGCGGGCCACCTCGATGACGATGAAGGCGTTGTTCGTCTGCGCCTGGTTGAGCCCGGCGACCGGGCGGGGCACCAGCGACGCGCCCGGCGCGGAGGCGACCACGACACCGCGGGCGGCGTTGGCCCGCGCATGGGTCTCGTAGAACTTCGCCGCGTCGAAGTCGGTGTCATCGGCCACGGGAACAGGTTCATTCGGGAAGATCGCCCAGGACACACCGACACTGATCAACGAGGCAGCGAGGGCGACCACCGCCAGGAGCGCCATTCTGCCCATGTGCAGACGGCGTCCCGCGGTGCGCCCGCGCCGTGAGGTGGCGCCACGCACCGCGACAGCTTAGGGAACGTGACGCCACCAACGAAAGCGTTGAAATTGTTGCTTGAACAAAACCTAAGGTTTGGTTGTCAATCCACGCCGTTTGAGTAGCGGCTCGATCAACGGATCGCGACCGCGGAACGCTCGATAGACCGCCATCGAGTCGGCGCTGCCGCCCTTGGCGAGCAGCCCGTCGCGGAACGTGTCGCCGAGCTCGCGGCGCAGCCCGCCCTGCTCGGTCAGCCAGTCGACGGTGTCGGCGTCGAGGACCTCGCTCCAGATGTAGGAGTAGTAGCCGGCGCTGTACGCGGCGCCGCTGAAGATGTGGGCGAAGTACGGCGTGCGGTACCGCGGCGGCACGAACGGCACGGCGACCCCGGCGCGATCCAGCGCGGCCGCCTCGAACGCGGCGACGTCGACGTCCTCGGCGTCCTCCACCCGCAGCGTGTGCCAGGCGAGGTCGAGCAGCGACGCGGCGAGGTACTCCGTCGTCGCGAACCCCTCGTTGAACTGCTTGGCGGCCTGGAGCCGGTCGACGATCTCCTGCGGCAGCGGCTCGCCGGTCTCGTGGTGCGTGGCATAGTTGGCCAGCACCTCCGGCCAGAGCATCCACACCTCGTTGACCTGCGACGGGTACTCCACGAAGTCGCGCGGGACCCGGGTGCCGGCGAACTTCGGGAAGTGCACCTGCGAGAACAGCGTGTGCAGCGCGTGCCCGAACTCGTGGAACAGGGTGCGCACCTCGTCGAGCGTCAGCAGCGTCGGCTCGCCCGCCGGGGCCCGGTTGATGTTGAGGTTGTTCACCACCACGGGCGCGGTGCCGAACAGCCGGGACTGCGGCACCAGCGCGTTGGCCCAGGCGCCGCCGCGCTTCGACGCGCGGGTGAAGAAGTCACCGACGAACAGCCCCAGCGGGCCGCCGTCGTGGTCGAGCACCTCGAAGACCCGGGCGTCCGGGTGGTACGCGGGAAGGTCCGGGCGCTCCTCGAAGCGCAGCCCGTAGAGCCGGCCGGCGGCGTAGAAGACGCCGTCGCGCAGGACCCGCTCCAGCTCGAAGTAGGGGCGCAGCTCGGCCTCGTCGATCGCGTACCGCTCGCGGCGCACCCGCTCGGTGTAGAACGCCCAGTCCCACGGCTCGAGCGTGAACGTCTCCCCCGTCGCGGCGATCGCCGCCTGGAGGTCCTCGGCCTCCGCGAGGGCGTTGGCGACGGCGGCCGGGGCGAGCTTGGCGAGCATCTCCTCGACGGCCTGGACGGTGCGCGCCGTGTTGTCGGCGATGTTGTACTCCGCGTGGTGCTCGAAGCCGAGCAGCCGGGCCCGCTCGGCCCGCAGCCGCACGATGCGGCGGACCAGGCCGGTGGTGTCGTGCTCGTCGCCGCGCCCGCCCCGGGTCGCCGAGGCGGTGTGCAGCCGCTCCCGCAGCGCCCGGTTGGTGAGCGAGGCGAGCTGCGGCTGGGCGGTCGGCAGGATCAGGTTGAGCACGTAGCCGCGCTCCAGGCCGCGGTCGCGGGCCGCCTGCTCGGCCGCCGCGATCGCGTCGTCGGACAGCCCGTCGAGCTCGGCGACGTCGTCGACGACGACGGCGCTCGCGTTCATCTCATCGCGCACCTTGTTGCCGAAGTCGGTGGCGAGCCCGGCCAGCTCGGCGTTGAGCTCCCGCAGGCGCACGTGCTGCTCGTCGGACAGCTGGGCGCCGGCCCGCACGAAGTCGGTGTGGTACCGCTCGAGCAGCCACGCCGACTCGGCGTCGAGGCCCAGCTCGGCGCGCCGCTCGTGGAGGTCGCGCACCCGCCCGTACAGCGCGCGGTCGAGCATGATCGCGTCGCTGTGGGCCGACAGCTGCGGTACCACCGCCTTCTCGATCTCCTGCAGCTGCGGGCTGGTGTCGGAGCTGGCCAGGTTGAAGAACGCGGCCGACACGCGCTGCAGGATCCGCCCGGAGCGCTCCAGGGCGACGAGGGTGTTCTCGAACGTCGGCGGCGCCGGGTCGGCCGCGATCGCCGCGACCTCCGCCCGCTGGTCGGCCATGCCACGCTCGAAGGCCGGAAGGTAGTGGCCGATCTCGATGCGGTCGAAGGGTGGCAGCTGATACGGCAGGTCGCTCGGGGCGAAGAACGGGTTGTCCGTGGTCACCCACCGACTGTATCGAGTGCGGCGGCCCCCTACTCGCTTTGGCAGTGTCCCGCGCCCGCCACCCGCGCCTACCGTGACGACGTGTACCGATACGTGATCGCCGACGTCTTCACCGACACCGCCCTCGCCGGCAACCCGCTCGCCGTCCTGCCGGACGCCTCGGGCCTGCCGGCTTCGCAGATGCAGCGCATCGCGCGCGAGATGAACCTGTCGGAGACGACGTTCGTGCTGCCCCCGGAGGCTGGCGGCGACGTGCGGGTGCGCATCTTCACCCCGCTGGGCGAGCTGCCGTTCGCCGGCCACCCGACGTTCGGCACGGCCGTCGTCCTGGCCGCACGGGGCATGGCGGGCGCGCAGCTGCGGATGGAGACCGGGATGGGCGTCGTGCCGTTCCGGTTCACCCCCGGCGACCCCGTGTGGGGCGCGCGGATGCTCCAGCCGGTCCCGGTGCTGGAGCCCTACCCCCGGGCGGGCGAGCTGCTCGCGGCGCTCGGCCTGAGGACGTCGACGCTTCCCATCGAGGTGTACCGCAACGGCCCGCGCCACGCCTTCGCGGGCCTGCCGGACCCGTCCGCCCTGGCCGCGCTGCGGGTCGACCTGCGCGCGTTGGCGACCCACGACGACCTGGCCCTGAACTGCTTCGCCCCGACGGCGGACCCGGCGGTGTGGCGGACCCGGATGTTCTCCCCCGCGTACGGCGTGACGGAGGACGCCGGCACCGGCTCGGCGGCGGGCCCGCTCGCGCTGCACCTGGCCCGCCACGGCCGCCTCCCGCTGGGCACCCCGCTGACGGTCCACCAGGGCGTCGAGATCGGCCGCCCGTCGACGATCCACGCCGTCGTGGAGGGCACCCTGGACCGGGTGGAGCGCGTCGAGGTCTGGGGCCAGGCCGTGGTCGTGGCCGAGGGCACGCTCTATATCTAGGGCAGCGGGCCGGTGTACGAGGCGCGGAGGCGGAGCTTCGTCGGGTTCGCGTACTCCTCGATGGCGTGGGCCAGCCAGCCGACCGTGCGGGCCACGCCGAACACGGCCTCGCCCGCGCCCCTCGGCATGCCGGCGAGGTGGGCCAGCAGGCCGAGGGCGAAGTCCACGTTGACGGCCGGCAGCCGGCGCCGCGCCGCCTCCTCCAGGATCGCGTCCGCGACGGCGAGCCGCGGGTGGCCGGGCACGGCCGCCCGGATCCGGTCGAGCAGCGCGGTGGCCCGGGCGTCGCCGGCGCGGTAGACGGCGTGGCCGAAGCCCGGGACCCGCTCCCCCTGCCGCAGCCGCCGGCCCATCACCGCCGACGCCTCCGCAGCCTCGGACGTCTCGGCGAGCATCGCCTCGGTACCGAGCGCGGCCCCGCCGTGCAGTGCCCCGCTCACGACGCCGAGGCCGGCCGCGACCACCGCGTAGGGGTCGGCCCGCACGGACGCGGCGACCCGCGCGGCGAGCGTCGAGGAGGCCAGCTCGTGGTCGGCGACCAGCACCATCGCGTACCGCAGCACGTCCGCGAGCGCCGGCGCCGCCCCGGCACCGGCCAGCTTCGTCCAGAGCCGGCCGGCGACCGGCCCCTGCGGGTCGGCGGTCCGCTTCGGGTCCACGGCCGGCAACGCGTCGACGAGGCCGGCGACCAGGCTCTGGCCGATGCCGGCGACGGCCGACGGTTCGAGGGTCAGCCGGACCGGATCCGCGGCGGCGAGCGCGGCCACCACGACCTGCAGGCGCTCCAGCGGCAGCACCGACGCCGGCAGGCCCGCCTGCGCCGCCCGGGCCGCCGCGACCGCCTCCTCAGGCGCCGTCCACGGGTCGAGGTGGTCGCGGTCGGCGCCCGTCCACAGCCAGCCGGCCGCGTGTTCCAGGTGCCAGGTCCGCGCCAGTACCGTGGCATCACGACCCCGGTAGTAGTGGCGGTCGTCGCCGAGCAGCGTGACGGCCGACTCGATGACCAGCTCCGGGCGGCCGTCGCGGCGCGGGCGGCCGCGCAGGGCGAGCCGCTCGACCTCCTCCGAGTCGAGGACGCTGCGGCCGTCGGCGCCGCGGCGGCGGGCCAGCACGCCCCGGCTGACGTACGCGTAGACGGTGGCGGTCTTCACACCGAGCCGCCCGGCCGCCTCCTCGACGCTCATCCACCTGGTCACGCCGCTTCTCCCGCTCGATGGAGGTTGATTTTCGTCAACATTGACACAAATGCAGCACGACAGTCAACGTGGACGACATGGCTGCACGAATCCACTTCCTTGACGTCACCAACCGTGACGGCGTCCAGACGGCCCGGACCGGGCTGTCCAAATTCGGCAAGACGATGGTCAACTTCTATCTGGGCCGGCTCGGCGTCGCGCAGTCCGAGATCGGGTTCCCGTTCCTGTTCCACGAGGTGCCGTACATCCGCGCCCAGACGGCGCTGGAGGAGGCGGGCGCCTTCGGCGGGCTGCGGCTGTCGGGTTGGTGCCGGGCCGTCGCCGCGGACGTGGAGAAGTCGGCCGCGCTCGGGCTCAGGCACTACAACCTGTCGATCTCGACGTCGGACCAGATGCTGCAGAACAAGTTCAAGGGGCGGCTCGACCGGCCGGCGCTCATCCGCGAGATGACCGACGCCGTGCGCACCGCCAAGGCGGCCGGCGCGCAGACCGTCGGGGTCAACGCCGAGGACGGCTCGCGCACCGACGACGGCTTCCTCACCGAGTTCGCGATCGCGGCCCGGGAGGCGGGGGCGGACCGGCTGCGGTACTGCGACACGATCGGCGGCGACACCCCGGGCCGCATCGGGGAGCGGTTCGCCACGCTCGCCGCCGCGGTCGGCATCCCCATCGAGACGCACTGCCACAACGACCTCGGCATGGCGGTCGCGAACTCCCTCGCCGGCGCGTTCGGCGACCTCGCCGCCGGCCAGGACGCGTGGATCAACACGTGCGTCAACGGCATCGGGGAGCGCTCGGGCAACGCCGACCTGATCTCGTGCATCCTGGCGCTGCGCCACGGGTTCGGCGTGCCGGAGGGGGCCGAGATCGGCGACCCGATCGACCTGGCGTGGGCCCGGCGGTTCGCGCGCTGGGCGTCGTACGCGTTCGGCCAGCCGCTGCCCAACCACCAGCCGGGCGTGGGACCCAACGCGTTCGCGCACGAGTCGGGCATCCACGCCGACGGGGCGCTCAAGGACCACCGCAACTACGAGCTCTACGACGAGGACGAGCTCGGGCCGTTCCCGGCCGAGCGGCACGCGCGGGACGGCCGGATCGTGCTCACCGGCGAGTACGGAGGGCTGGCCGGGTTCCGCCACGTCATGGACGACCTGGCGGTCGGCGTGAAGGACGAGGAGCTGACGTTCAAGCTGGTGCAGCTGTGCAACGCGGCGACCGGGCGGCCCCTCACGGACGACGAGCTGCGGCTGATCGCGGGGTACCCGGACGAGCTGGCCCTGCTGTACCCGGGCCTGCTGTGACGGCTACAGCATCCCGTGCTCGACGATCCAGTCGAGGCGCAGCAGCTCCTCGCCGGAGAACTCGAGCGCGACCATCTCGTGGAAGCGGCGGGTGACCTGCAGCGGCGTGAACCGGTGCACGGCGCACTCCATCCAGATCGGGATGCGCGAGGCCGGGTTGGCCAGGACGACATGCTTGCCGCAGCGATGCTCCATGCCGGATCAAGCTAGCCCCGCCCGCCCGCCCGGCCCACCCGGGTAGCCGGAACACCGCGGTGTACTCCATTTGGTGCAGGCGCAGGTGTCACCGCGCGGACGACGACCGCGCGGCCGTCCGTCCATAGCGTCGGCGACATGCTTCCAAAGCTTCCGGTGCTCCCGGACATCGTCCGCTTCGTGCTGGCCGGCCTCGTCGCGGGCCTCGTCACCGCGCTCGCCGGCGCGCTGCTCGTGCTGGCCGGTCCGGCCGGCGGCTCGACCACCGTGACCTTCGTCGAATATGGGACGGTGACGGTATGCCAGCGCTGAGCCGCCCCGTCACCGCCGCGTTCTCGGTGTTGACGTTCGTCGGCGTGCTGAGCGGCGCCGCCCTCGCCGGCCAGCCGCTCGGCGCGCCCGGCCCGGTCTCCCTGGCCACGACCCTCGCCGGCCTGCTGTGGCTGCAGCGCCGCTGGCCGGTCGCCGGGCTGCTGCTGGGCATCTCGACCGTGGCGGCCCTGCGCACCGCCGACCTCACGGTGGCCGGCTGGCTGTGGCCGGCCACCTTCCTCTACGTCACCGCGCTGCTCGCGGCCCGCCCGCGCACCAGGCTCGTCATCGTCGTGGCGGCGGTGCACGCGCTCTGCGCGTTCAACTTCGAGTGGACCGTGCTCCAGCACCCCGCCGGCCGGGCGATGGCGGCGGTCGGCACCGAGTCGCTGTGGATCGGCGCGGTCGTCGCCGCCACCCTGTCGTACCGCAACTGGCTCGGCTGGCGCGACGAGATCCTCCAGCGGCTGCGCGCCGACCTGGAGGAGCAGCGCACCGCCGAGCGCCTGCGGGTCGCCCAGGAGGTGCACGACACGGTCGCCCACACGCTCGCCGTCGTCGGGGTGCACGTCAACGTGGCCGCCGACGCGCTGGACTCCGCCCCCGAGGAGGCGCGGGAGGCGCTGCGCCTGGCCCAGGAGGTGCGGCGCAAGGCGATGGCCGACCTGTCCTCGCTCGTCGGCGTGCTGCGCGACGAGCGCCGGCCGCCGGCCGCGCCGCTCCCCCTCGGCGAGCTCGCGGAGCGGGTGCGCGGGACCGGCCTGGACACGGTCCTGACCGTGACGGGCGACGAGGAGGGGTGTCCGCTGCCGGTACTCCTGGTGACGTCCGCGATCGTCCGCGAGGCCCTCACGAACGCCGTCCGCCATGCCGCCGCCGCGAAGGTCACGGTGACCGTCCACTATGGAGCGGTGACGGAGGTGACCGTGCGGGACGACGGCCGCGGACCGGCCGGCCGGCCGGCGGGGCACGGGCTGGCCGGGCTCGCGGAGCGGGTGGCGGCGCTCGGGGGCGAGTTCAGCGCCGGGGCGGCGGACGGCGGCGGCTTCCTGGTCCGTGCGAGCATCCCGGCATGACGATCTCCGTGCTGCTCGCCGACGACCAGGCCCTGGTCCGGGCCGGGTTCGGCAGCCTGCTGCGCCGGGCGCGGGACATCACGGTCGTCGGCGAGGCGGCGACCGGCGACGAGGCCGTCCGCGAGACCCGCCGGCACCGGCCCGACGTCGTCCTCATGGACATCCGCATGCCCGGGCTCGACGGGATCGCCGCGACCGCCCGCATCACCGGCGACCCCGAGCTGGCCGGCACCCGGGTCGTCGTGCTGACCACGTTCGAGACCGACGAGAACGTGTTCGCCGCGCTGCGGGCCGGGGCCAGCGGCTTCCTCACCAAGGAGGTCGAGCCCGACGACCTGCGCCGCGCGGTCCGGGTCGTCGCGGCCGGCGAGGCGCTGCTGTCGCCGAGCGTGACGGCCCGCGTGATCGCCCGGTTCTCCCCGGGAGCCGCCGACCCCGCCGCCCCGGCGAGCCCCGCCCGCGACCGGCTGGCCGTCCTGACCCCGCGCGAGGTCGAGATCGTCCGGCTGGTCGCGAGCGGGCTGTCCAACGACGAGATCGCGGCCCGGCTGGTCATCAGCCCGCTCACGGCCAAGACCCACGTCACCCGGGCGATCGCCAAGGCCGGCGTGCGCGACCGGGTCCAGCTGGTGATCCTGGCGTACGAGTCGGGCCTCGTGCACCCCTGACTAGGGTTTGTGCTGGTCGACGCCGAGGCCGTTGCACTGCCGGCCGCCGTTGACGCAGTGCGCGACGAGCTGCGCCTGGCGCGCCGCGTCCCAGCCGTTCATGAAGTCGTAGTGGAACGACTGCGCCTCGCCCGACGAGTACCGCAGGCCGCCGGTGTTGCCGCCGGGCAGCTTGTACGGGACCTTCAGCTCGAACATCGGCAGCGGCACCGGGTGGTCCTTCGGGCACACGCCGCCGACCGGCCAGGCCATGTGCGACCTGTGGTCGGCCGAGTCCAGGTGCACGCCGTCCCAGCAGCTCGGCGCCTGCATCCGGACGATGAGCGAGGAGCCGGCCGGGCAGGACGCCGGGACGGCCTTTCCGAGGTACCCCGTGCAGCTCCAGGTGCCGGTGAACTGCTCGGCCGACGCCGTCTTCACGTCGCCGACCACGAGGCGGAACCCGGCCGGGAACGGCTGGACGGTCCGGTAGTCCTTGACGCCGGACTTGTAGTACACGGTGACCATCTGCGGCTGGACGACCGTGCCGTTCTGGTACAGCGTCGGGAACCAGTACGACGACGCGTCCAGCTTGTCCTGGCACGACGTCTTCCCCTTGAGCAGGCTCTCCGGCGTCGAGGTCGCGGTCGTCGCCGGGTTGCCGACGAACGTGTGGTCGTGGGCCGCGCCCGGCAGGCCGGGGAAGACGATCGGGTCGTCGCCCGCGCGGTGGGTCTCGGTGCAGTTCGCGGCGAACTCGCGGTACTGCGCCTGCGGCGGCTTGTCGGTGAACGTCTTCACCGGCTGCGGGGTCGCCGTCCCGGCGCTGACCGACGGGGCCGGCGAGGACGGCGGAGCGGGCGGGGCCGCGGACGACGGCGCCGCGGACGGGGA
This sequence comes from Dactylosporangium sp. NPDC005572, assembly GCF_040605515.1. NCBI lineage: Bacteria > Bacillati > Actinomycetota > Actinomycetes > Micromonosporales > Micromonosporaceae > Dactylosporangium > Dactylosporangium sp. NPDC005572. The sequence goes on from NZ_JBEXCY010000005.1 coordinate 159,926, forward strand.
GCCCAGCGGCGGCTGGGCGATGACGGGCGCGGACGGATCGCACGCCCCCACGGAAGTCAGCAGGGCGCCGGCGGCGAGCACGGCGAACAGCGGTCGGAGACGCACGTCTGAGCAGGCCTTTCGAGTCGGTGCCACCCGCCGCCGACGCTAGGCGCCCGGCGCGGCCCGGTCATGAGTCGAAAGGCCCAGCCCAGCGCACGACCGCCTCGGTCCGGCTGCTCACCCGCAGCTTGGTGAAGATGTTGTACAGGTGGTTCTTCACGGTCTTCTCGGTGAGCCGCAGCCGCCCGGCGATCGCCGCGTTCGACAGGCCGGCGCTGAGCAGGTCGAGCACGTCGCGCTCGCGGTCGGTGAGCCCGAACGCGGCCCGGCCCCGCTCGGCGTCGCCCTGCGAGCGCAGCGCCGAGGTGGCGACCGAGGCCGCGACCGGCGAGAGCCAGCCCTGCCCGCCGGCGACGGCCAGCACCGCCCGCAGCAGCTCCGGCGGGTCGAACTGGCCGTGCACGAGGTACCCGCGGGCGCCGCCGCGCAGCATCGAGCCGATGACGGCGGGGCTCGCGTCGCTGGTGAGCGTGAGGACGGCGGTGAGCCGGGCCAGCTCGGTGACGATGGACAGCCCGTCGGCGATCGGCATGCGGTGGTCGAGCAGCGTCACGTCCGGCCGGTGCCGCAGGGCCAGCGCGAGGGCCTCCTGCCCGTTGCCGGCCTCGCCGACGACCCGGGTCGCGCCGTCCGCGTCGAGGAACCCGCGCAGCGCCTCCCGCACGACCGGGTTGTCGTCCACGACCAGCACAGTGACGGTCACGACCGCTCCAGCGGCACGCTCACCACGAGTTCCGTCCCCTCCCCCGGCGCCGCCGCGACCCGCAGCGACCCGCCGGCGTTGCGCGCCCGTTCGGCCATCCCCACGATGCCGAGGTGCCCGCCGGCCTGCAAGGCGGCCAGGTCGCGCGGCACGAACCCGCGGCCGTCGTCGGCGACCCGCAGCTCCAGCCGCCTGCCCCGGGCGGTCACGGTGACCGCCACGCGGCGCGCGCCCGCGTGGCGTTCGACGTTCTGCAGCGCCTCGGCGAGGACGCGGACGAGCTCGTACCGCGCCTCGACCGACGGCTCCACCGGTACCGCCGAGACATCCACGGCGATCATGGACCGGTGGGCCCACGCGTGGCAGGTCTCCCGGACGGCGTCGGCGAAGCCCAGGTCCAGCGGGTCGGCGCGCAGCTCCTCGAGCAGCTGCCGGGCCTCCCGCGCGGCCGCCTCGGCGCCCCGGGACACGGTGCCGGCGAGCTGCTCGGCGAGGGCCGGGTGGCGGCGCAGCGACGACGGCAGCGCGAGCGCGGCGAACGACACCCCGCGCAGCGTCTTGGCCACCGAGTCGTGCAGCTCGCGGGCGAGCCGGGCCCGCTCGGACGCGGCGGCCGAGCGCTGGGCCTCGGCGACCATGGCGACGGCCAGGTCGAGCTGGCGCTGCAGCGCGCCGGTCGCGGCCGCCGCGCCGAGCCCGGCGAGCACGCTCACCATCGGGAACGCGGCCACGAACGCGGCCACCTCGGGCGGCGGCGCGCTCGTGCGCAGCACCGCGCCGGCGGCGGCGAACCCGAGCGCGGCCTGCCCGATCCAGAGCGGGACGGCCCGCATCCCGAGCAACGCCCCGCCGAGGGCGGCGGAGCCGGCGACCCAGGCGAAGAACGCCATCCCGCCGCCGCTGAGCACGGCGAGGGCCACCGCCACGGCGAGGTCGGCGGCGAGGGCCGGCCACGGGTGGCGGGCCAGCGCCGGCCAGCGGGTCAGCAGGCTCACCTGGGCGACGGTGACCCCGGCGACCGTCGCGAGCACGGCCACGACCCGGGCCGGGTCGTCGACGAGCAGCAGCCCGGCCCCGGCGCCGGTCGCCGCGACGGCCGCGCGGCCCAGCAGCACGGCGCGCGCGACCGCGGCCGGGGCGATGCTCACGACAGCTGGACGTCGTCGACGAAGAAGCGGTACGCGTTGGGGACCATGTCGGTCGCGATCACCAGGTCGATGCGCCGCAGCGCCCGGCCGGGCAGCAGCTCGGCCAGGTCGAGCTCGAACGCCGTCCACACGTCGACCGGCGCGGTGAGCACGACGGGCGCCGCCGCCGGCCGCCCGGCGGTCTCCGCGACCGTGACGCGCAGGACGGTGCCGTGGACGCGCCCGCCGTACACCCGGAACCGCAGCGTCGTGGCGGTGACCGCGGCGGTGGCGACGAGGGCGACGAAGGCGGTCTTCTCCTTGGGCTCGACCCGCAGGGCCACCTGGTCGGTGCCGGGCACGACACCGGCCGGGACGACCTTCACGCCGGCGCTCTCGATCGACCATCCGGTACCGAGGGCGGCCCCGTAGACGGCACAGGCGGGCCGGCTGCCGGCGCCGGTGCCGCAGGGCGGGACGCTCGGCGCCGGCGTGGGCGACGGCGTCGCGGCCGGCGGCGGTGACTGCGCGGGCGGCGGATCGGCCTGGGTGCGCGGCAGGAGGAGCGGGGGCACGCCGACCGTCGCCAGGCCGATGCCGACCGCCAGCAGACCGTTCCTCAGCCGTCGCGGAAGTATGCCGGGGACGGTACCCCGAACGCAGCCGCCGCGGTCAATCCGGCCGGGCAGCATAACCGCTCCCGGCGCCCGCCGCACGGCGAGAAACCGCAGGTCATCGGACGTACCGAAATGAGATTCCCGCGAAACGCACAGTTCACCCGGACAACGCCGTTTCGGCCTGCGCGATCCGGCGCGGCGGGTCATGATTTGCCCGTGACAAGCCAACTGCGCGTGATGTCGATCTATGAGGGATTTTTCGCCGGTGGCGCCCGGGCCCTCCACAGCACCGTCGTGGCCGGGCTGCACACCGGGGGCTCGCACCGGCACTCGGTGCTGAGCCTGCACAGCGCGATGCGCCGGGAGACCGTCCTGCAGCGGATGGAGGACGACGCCTCGTACCGCTCGTTGCACGCGGCCGGCGTCGAGGTGCGCTCGCTGGGCCGCCGCGTCGGCGGCGACACCGCGGCCCGCAAGGGGTTCAGCGCCGCCGAGGTCGCGACCGCGGTCGCCCACGCGGAGCGGGCCGACATCATCCTGTCGCTCAAGGAGCAGCCGCTGCGGCTGGTGAACCGGCCGGACTTCCCGCGCAAGCCGGTGATCGTGTGCCTGCACCGCTCCGACCCGCACCACCAGGGCAGCGCGCTCGACGAGCTGAGGACCGCCGTCGCCGACGGCCGGATCGCCGCCGCGATCTGCTGCGCCGAGTCGACGCGGGCCGCCTACCGGGACGCCGGGGTCCCGGAGCGGCTGCTGCACGTCATCCCCAACGGCGTGGACCTGGCGCGGTACCGGCCGGTGCCGGCCCGCCGCCGCACGGAGCTGCGCCGGTCGCTGGGCGTGCCGGCGCGGGCCCGGGTGGTCACGCTCGCCGCGCGGTACGACCCGATGAAGAACGTCCCGCTGTTCCTGCTGGCCGCCCGGGAGTACCTGCGGCGCGAACCGGCCGGGCACGCGCTCATGTGCGGGGCCGGGATGAGCGCCGCCAACCCCGAGCTGTGCGGGCTGCTCACCGATGTGTTCGCCGGCGAGCCGCGGCTGCTGGCCCGGCTGCACCTGCTCGGCATCCGGCGCGACATGGAGCTGGTCTACGCGGCCACCGACGTGGTCGCGCTGACGTCGGCGAGCGGCGAGGCCGCCCCGCTGTGCCTCATCGAGGGCGCGATGTGCGGCGCGGTGCCGGTCTCGACCGACGTCGGCGACACCGCGCGGATCGTCGCCGGGCACGGCCTGATCACGCCGCCGGAGCCGGACGCGATCGCCGCGGCCTGGTCGGCGGCGGCCGACGGGCGGGCCGGGCTCACCCCGGCGCTGCTCGCCGGCCGGGAGCGGTTCAGCCACACCCGGATGATCGCCTCGTACGCGACGCTGATCGACCACGCCCACCGCGAGGCGGGCCTGCGGGTCTGACCCCCGTCCCCGGCGTCCGCGCCGGGATGCGCGATGTCATGCCCGGGGCATGACATCGCGCATCTGGGGTCTGCGCAGCCGGTGCCCGAGGCTCGACGCATGTCGAAGTTCGTCTGGCCGGCCGTCGTCGCCGGTTTCGTCGTCGGGGCGGCCGAGTTCGCCGACCTCGCTCCGTTCGCCGCCGCCGGGCCCGCGCTGTGGATCCCGCCCGCGGTGGCCCTGCTGTACCTCGTGCTGGCCCTCGTCAAGCACCGGCTCGTCGCGCGGCAGCTCGCCGGGGTCGCGCTGTTCGCCGCGGTCGCCGGGGTCGCGCTCGTCGTCGACCCGGTCGCCGGGCAGTACGTCGTCGCCGCCGGCTGGGCCGGCCACGCCGTCTGGGACTGGTTCCACCGCGACGGCACCGTGATCCCGCGCTGGATCATCGGCTTCTGCCTGCCGTACGACCTGCTCGTGGCGGCCGCCCTGGTCTACGGCGCGGCTACGATCGCCCGATGACCACGGCGGACCGGCAGCTGCGGCGGGCGCGGCTCGTGGGCATCGTCTCGCTGGGCCTGCATGCCGTCACGGGTCTGGTACTGCCGCTCGCCACCGCGCCCTGGAGTGCGCTCAGCCCGTGGCGGTCGGCCGCCGCCCTGGCCGGCGTCCTGGCCTTCACCGCCGGCCAGGGCGCGGCCACCTACGCGGCGATGACGCCCTGGCTGGGGCCCGCGGCCCGGCGGCGGCTCCTGCTCGGGTACGCGGTCGCCGCCGCCGCGTCGCTGCCCCTGCTCGGCCCGGGCGATGCCTGGGTCTGGATCGGCGTCTCCGTCGTCGGTACCGCCCCGCTGCTGGGCCACCGCGGATGGGCCCTGGCCAGCTGCGCCGCCGCGGTCGCCGCGGGGCTGCTGATCGACCTGCGGGCCGTCGCCGCCATCGCGGTCATCGGGGCCGGGGTCGCGCTGGTGAGCTGGTGGCAGGTGTGGTTCTGGGACCTGCTGCTCCAGGCCCGCGAGGGGCAGCACGCGCAGGCCCGGCTGGCCGCCGCCGAGGAGCGGCTGCGGTTCGCCCGCGACGTCCACGACCTGCTCGGCCACAACCTGTCGATCATCGCGCTCAAGGCGGAGCTGGCGTCCCGGCTGGCCGCCGCCGACCCCGAGCGCGCCGGGCGCGAGGCGGCCGAGGTGCAGCGGCTCGCCGGCGCCGCGCTCGACGACGTCCACGAGGCCGTCCGCGGGTACCGCACCGTGGACTTCGGCGAGCACCTGGCCTCCGTCGCCGCGCTGCTGCGCTCGTGCGGCATCCGCTGTACGGTCTCGGGCTCGCTGGGGGTCGAGGTCCCGGAGTTCGCGGCCGTGCTCCGCGAGGCGAGCACGAACGTGCTGCGGCACAGCCGGGCCGCGTGGTGCACGATCGAGCTGTTCTCCGGGGAAGGAACAGACGACGGGAAAGTGGTGCTGCGGGTGACGAACGACGGGGTGTCGGCGCCGTCCAGGGCCGGCGGCTACGGGCTGCGCGGGCTCGCCGAGCGGCTGTCGGCCGTCGGCGGCACGCTCACCGCCCGTGCCGGGGACGGCCGGTTCGTCCTGGAGGCGCGTGCGTGATCCGCGTGCTGCTCGCCGACGACGAGGAGCTCATCCGGGTCGCGCTGGCCGCGCTGCTCGGGCTGGAGCCCGACCTCGACGTCGTCGCGCAGGCTGCCGACGGCCGCGCGGCGGTCGGCGCGGCCCTCGCCCACCGGCCCGACGTCGCCGTCGTCGACCTGGAGATGCCGGCCCTCGACGGGCTCCAGGTCACGGCGGAGCTGGCCCGGACGCTGCCCGGCTGCGCGGTCGTCATCCTCACCGGCCGCGGCCGGCCCGCCCACCTGCCCCGGGCCCTCGCCGCCGGCGCGAAGGGGTTCCTGCCGAAGGGGTCGCCGGGCGGTGCGCTCGCCGACGTGATCCGGCGGGTCCACGGCGGGGACCGGTACGTCGACCCGTCGCTCGCGGCCGACGCCCTGGCCGCGCCGCCGTGCCCGCTCACCCCGCGGGAGCTCGAGCTGCTGCGGCTCGCCGAGCCCGGCACACCCGTCGCCGCGATCGCCCGGCGGACGCATCTGTCCAGCGGTACCGTGCGGAATCATTTGACCGCCATAGTGCAGAAACTCGGGGTGTCCGGCCGCGCCGAGGCACTGCGCACGGCGCGCGACCACGGCTGGATCTAACGGCCGCTTAACCGTGGCTTGAACGGGCCCGCGCGGATTGCTTAACCGGTCCGCCGGCACGTGCCCGGAAGGGCGGTTTGGCGGAGACAAACTTAAATTGACCGGATTCGGCCGCAGTCGTACGTTCGGCCGGTGGACAGGCGGAGTTCACGATCCGGCGCGCACCCTCCCGCCCGCTGGATCACGATCACGGCGTTGGCCGGCATGGTGGTGCTGGGCACCGCGACCGGCGGCCTGCAGCATCTGTGGACGTTCCTGCGCTTCTACGGCGGCGTGTTCACGCTGGTGTCGCTGACCCTGACGGTGATCGGCGGCCTGGTCGCGACCGACCGGGTGCTGCTGCTGCCCCGCCACCGGGTCTGGCTCCAGTCGATCCACCGCACGCTGGGCGTCATCGCGGTGTCCTGCCTGGCCGTGCACGTGCTGAGCGAGGTCCTGTCCGCGCGGGTGTCGGCGGCGGCCGCGGTCGTGCCGTTCGCGCTCGCGCCGGTCGCGGTCGGCCTCGGGACCCTGGCGGCGTACCTGATGGGGGCCGTGCTCTGGACCGGCATCGCCCGGGCCCGCTTCGCCGGCGAGGCGCGGGCGGGGCTGTGGCGGCCGGTGCACGCGGCGGCGTACCTCTGCTGGCCGCTCGCCCTGCTGCACGGCCTGAGCGCGGGGCGGCCGCCGGCGGTCTGGGTGACGGCGTCGTACCTCATCCTGTTCTTCCTCACGGCCGTCGCGCTGGGCCTGCGGCTGTCGGCGGAGTCCCGCCACCGCCGCCGCCAGCGCGCGGCGGACCGCACCACGACGAGCATCCCGCACACACCGCACCGCGCCACGTTCCACTGGGGCGCCCCGTCCGCCGAACACCTCTGGTCCGAACCAGCCCGCCCGCGGGTTCCGGCCGACGCGGACCGGCCCGCGCCGCCGCCGGAGCCCCGCGTCGCCCCGCCCGCCGAACCTGCCCGCGCAGAGCGCCCCGCCCCGGCCTCGGCCTCGCCGCGTGAGACCACTCCGCCCGGTCGGCCCGCTGAACCCGCGCGGCCCGTCATGAGCCTCCGGGACCGGCTCGACGCGCGGCGGGACGCGGTCGCGGGTGCGCGGGACCTGTATCCGACCGACGACGACACCCCGACCCTCGTCAACCTGGACTCCCAGCGCATCATGCGGCGCGGGGCCGGCCAGCCGCCCGCACCGGCCCGCTCGCCGCGGCCCGTCCGCCGCCCGCAGGCCGGACGGCAGCGGGACCGGACGCACGACCTGGACGACGAGCAGTACTGGCGGGTCCTGCGCGGCCTGGGTCAGTGAGGGCCCCGATGATCCGCCTCGGCCCGCGCGACCGGCCCGGGCCCGGGGCGCCGGCCAAAGTGCCCGAGGTGCTCGCCCTGGGGCCGCCGCGGCTCACCGCCGGGCTGCACGGGCCGCAGCACCGCCTCGACCTGCGCGGCCACCTCGCGGTGCACGGGCCGCTCGGGCCGCTCACCGCGCCCGGGCTGATCGACCTCGCGGAGCGGGTCAGGCTCGCGGGCCGCGGCGGGGCCGGGTTCCCGTTCGCCAGGAAGGTGCGGGCGGTGCTGGCCTCGGTCGACCGCCGTACCGTCGCGCCCGCCGTCGTCGTCAACGCCACCGAGGGCGAGCCGGCCGCCTGGAAGGACAAGGTGCTGCTCACCCGGGCCCCGCACCTGATCCTCGACGGCGCGGCCCTCGTCGCCTGGGCGCTGCACGCGGCGGAGATCGTCATCGCGGTCGCCGACGACGGGGTCGGCGAGGCGTCGATGCTCGCGGCGCTGCGCGAGCAGCCGCTGCCGGCGCCCGCCCGGCTGGTCCGCGTGCCGCACCGGTTCATCTCCGGCGAGGGCGGCGCCCTGGTGCAGGGCATCAACGGCCTGCCGCACATCCCACCCGGCATCAAGCGCCGCGCGAGCGACGCCGGCGTCGGCAGCCGCCCGACGCTGCTGTCCAACGCCGAGACGTTCGCGCAGCTCGCCGTCGCCGCGCGCCGCGGACCCACCCGTTACGCGGAGCTGGGTGCGGACGAGCCGGGGACGGTACTGCTGAGCGTCACCGGCAGCGCCGCCCGCCCCGCGGTCGTCGAGTGCCCGGCCGGCACGCCGGTGTCGGCGGTGCTCGACGCCTGCGGTGTGCCGGACGGCCCGGCCGTGCTGTTCGGCGGCTTCCACGGCCGCTGGGTCCCGCCGGCGAAGGCCCGCACGGCGACGTTCTCCCGCCGCGGCCTGCGCGCCGCCGGCGGCGCCCTCGGCGCGGGGGTCGTGCTGCCGCTCGACCACGCGACGTGCCCGCTGGGCGAGGTGGCGCGGGTCGTGCGGTACCTCGCGGCCGAGTCCGCCGGCCAGTGCGGCCCCTGCCGGCTCGGCCTGCCCGACCTGGCCCGCGCCGTCGACGCCGTGGTGGCGGGCACGGGCGACCCGGCCGCGGTCCGGGCGGCCGCCGGCGCCGTGGTGGGGCGCGGCGCGTGCAGCCATCCCGACGGTACCGCCGGATTCGCCACGTCGGCCCTGGAAGCGTTCCCCGACGACCTGCACCGCCACGTCACGGCCGGCACGTGCGGCCGCCCGGTGCGCGGCACGCTGCCGATCCCCGGCACGACGACCCCGGACGGCGACCGCCGCCTCACCGTGGACTGGTCCCGCTGCGACGCCCACGGCCTGTGCGCCGACGTCGCCCCGGACCTGATCCGCCTGGACGCCAACGGCTTCCCGGCACTGGGCGACGCCCCGATCCCGCCCCGCCTGGAGCCGCTGGCCCGCGACGCGATCGCGGTCTGCCCGGCCCTGGCGTTACGCCTGGCAACCCGGAAACACTGACCCCTCAGGTGCCGGCACGGGCGGCCAGGATGCCGAGGCGGACGCGGTTCGGGGCGCCGGTCTTCGTCATCAGGCTCGTGATGTGGGTCTTGACGGTCGTCACACCGAGGTGAAGGCGGTCGGCGATCTCCTGGTTGGACAGGCCCTCGCCGACGAGGGTCAGCACGTCGCGCTCGCGGCGGGTCAGGTCGGGCAGGGCGTCCGCCGGGGCGGCCGTCGCGCGCGGGCCGCCGGCGCTCACCGCCCGGGCCACCAGGCGGCGCAGGACCGCCGCGCTGAACGGGCTGTCGCCCTCGGCCGCCTTCCGGATGCCGTCGAGCAGCTCGGCCGGGGCCGCGTCCTTGACCAGGAAGCCGCAGGCGCCGGCGGCCAGGGCCGGGTACAGGTGGTCGTCGTCGTCGAACGTCGTCACCACCACGACCTTGCAGGCCGGATGGGCGGCCCGGATGCGCGCCGTGGCCGCGGTGCCGTCGACGCCGGGCATCCGCAGGTCCATCACGACGACGTCGGGGCGCAGCTCGTCGGTGAGCCGGATCGCGTCGCGGCCGTTGTCGGCCTCGCCGACGACGTCGAGGTCGGGCTCGGCCTCGCAGAGCATCCGCAGGCCGGCGCGGACGAGGCGCTGGTCGTCGACGAGCAGTACCCGGATGCTCATGCGCCCACCGCCGGCAGCGTCGTGGCGAGCGCCCAGCCGCCGCCGGCCACCGGGCCGGCCCGCAGGTCGCCGCCGAGCAGCTCGACCCGCTCCCGCATGCCGATGAGCCCGTGCCCGGTCCCCACCGCAGGCCCGGCCCTGCGCGGGCCGCCGGGGCTGCCGTCGTCGGTGACCGACCACTCCACCGACCGGTCGCGCAGGCGGACGACCAGGCGGGCGTGCGGGGTGGGGCCGGCGTGGCGGGCCACGTTCGTCAGGGCCTCCTGGGTCAGGCGGAGCACGGCCAGGCCGCGTACCGCGTCGAGGCCGGCCAGCGCCGGGTCCACCTCCGCGTCGACCGCCACGCCCGCCTGGCGGGCCCGGTCGACGGCGGCCGCCAGCGCGGCCGGCAGCGAACCCGGCTCGATCCACACCACGGCGGGCCCGGGGGCCGCGGCGGCCGGGTCCGGCGCGCGGAGCACGGTGACGAGGCGGCGGAGGTCGGCCAGCGCGGCCGTGCCGGTGGTGTGGACGTCGTCGAGGACGGCCACGGTGCGCGGGTCGGCGTCCGGCAGGACGTGGCGGGCCACGCCCACCCGCAGCACGATCGAGGCGACGTGGTGGGCGACGACGTCGTGCAGCTCGCGGGCGACGGCCGTGCGCTCGTCCGCCCGCGCCGCCCTGGTCTCCGACACGCGGCGGCGCTGCTCGTCCGCCGCCCGGCCCTCGGCCTGCCGGGCCAGTTCCCGGGCGCCGCGGACGTTCACGCCGAACAACACCGGGACGCCGACGAGGATGAGGATGTTGTACAGCACGGGCAGCGCATCGGCCGGCAGACGATGCCACTCGTCGGCGAAGTGGGCCGCGAACAGCGCGACGGTCGCGACGGCGAGCCGGCGGCCGGGGGCGCGCAGGGCGAGCTCCAGCGTCGCCCAGCCCGCGCCCACGATCGGGATCACGGCGCGGTCCTCGCCGAGCAGCAGCGCGACGGCGAGGACCGCCGACTGGGTCAGCGCGCCCGCGAACGGGAATCGGGCGCACAGTGGCACGAGCGCGAACTCGGTGAGGTCGGTCGCCCAGTCGAACGCGTTGCGCGGGTGGGCCGGATCGCGCAGGAGGACCAGGTACCCGACGCCGCACACGGCGAGCAGCACCAGCCGCGCGAGGGCGAAGCGCTCGTCGAACATCCGGGTGAGCACCGACCCACCATAGGTCCTCATCGAAGGGCCGCGGCGGTACCGGCGGCGCCCGCCGCGGCGAGCAGGCCGGCCGCGGTGAGGGTCGCGGCGCCGGGGTGGACCAGCGGCTCGCCGCGCAGCGCCTGCCAGGTGACGACGGCGAGGACGCCGGTGAAGAGGGCCGCGGCAAGCAGCACCAGCCGGGCCCGGCGCCGTTCGGTGAGCCGCGGGAGGTGCTGCGCGAGGACGGCCAGCAGCAGCGCGAGCAGCGGCAGGGCCTGCAGTGCGTGCAGGCCCACGAAGTGCGGGATGCGCAGGTCGCCACCGGTCGTGCTCCAGCCGGTGAGCGGCATCCCGGGCCCGCCGTCGGCGACGCCGACGCTGTGCGCGCCGACGACGGTGTCCACGCCCGACGCGATCGCGCGCCGCTGCGCGGTGTTGGGCAGCACCATGAGCGCGCCGAGCGACATGCCCACCAGGGAGAGGACCACGCCGAGCCGGACGGCCCAGCGGTTGGCGCGGTCGGCGACCGCGGTGCGGAACAGCAGCACGCCGAGGACGAGGGTGCCGGCCCAGAGCAACGTGATCGTGCCGCCCATCGTCAGCCGGACGGCGTCGTCGAGCGGCGTCGTGTTGTTGAAGTGGCTGGCCCGCCCACGGGCGGCCTGGCCGACGATGAGCAGCATCTCGGCCGCGGCGCTGATCGTGATGACGGTCCCGGCCCGGTCGGCGAGGCGCCGCCCCCGCCCGACGAGCGTGATCATCCAGGCGAGCGTCAGGCAGTACACCATGAGGGACAGCGAGAACTTGAACGGCTTGAGCCACACCGGCGCGCCGATCACCGTGCGGTGGTCGAGGAGGAGCCCGGCGGAGCAGGCGAGGGCCAGCGCGGCCATCGCCACCGAGAGGGCCACGAGGGGCCGGTGCCAGCGTACGACCCGGGCCACGGAGGCATTGAGCGTCGTCATGCAGTTGAGCCTGTGCGGCGGCGGGCGCCGGCAGATCCGACCGCAGGCCCGACCTTCCGGCCTCCGGGAGGAGACGCCCGGCCGCCGGGGGGATGGAGAGCGCTCTCCGTAGCGGCCCGCCGACCGCCCGAATTGTGCCAGTTGGACGGGCGACGTATTGACGAACCCGCCCCTTGGGAGCACCATCGGGAGAGCGCTCTCCAAGCGCAGACCCGCCCACCGGCGCCCTCACGCGCCGGTGCCCGGCGTGACCGCCTCACGCCGTCGAACACCCCTTGGGAGCCCCATTGAGGACCAGAACCCGCACGACAACCAGATCCCGGCTCCGCAGAGTCCTGGCCCCGCTCGCCGTCACCACCACCGTCGTGGCGTCGGTCGTGGTCGGCGCCCTGCAGCTCACCGCCGCCGACGCCGCCACCGGCACACTGCTGTCGCAGGGCCGCCCGGCCCTCGCCTCCTCCACCGAACTCGGCGAGACGCCGGCCGTGGCCGCGGTCGACGGCAACAACGCCACCCGCTGGGGCAGCCTGTGGAGCGACCCGCAGTGGCTGCGGGTCGACCTCGGCTCGACGGCCACGATCTCGCAGGTCGTGCTGCAGTGGGAGGCGGCGTACGGCAAGGCGTTCCAGATCCAGACCTCGCCCGACGGCAACGCCTGGACGACCATCTACAGCACCACGACCGGCACCGGCGGCACCCAGACGCTCGACGTGAACGGCTCCGGCCGGTACGTGCGGATGTACGGCACGCAGCGCGGCACCGGCTACGGCTACTCGCTGTTCGAGTTCAAGGTGTACGGCACGTCGGGCACGCAGCCGACGCCGACCGGCGGCGCCGGGTACGTGCCGGCCAACCCGCAGGTCACCGGCGTGGTGCCGTCGACGGCGACCCCACCGCCGACCAACCCGCCGACGACCCACCACGAGTTCCAGGCGAACTGCTCGGTCAGCCGCAGCAACCTCAACGACGACCCGATCGTCTTCTTCGGCCTGCCGGGCGCCTCGCACTCGCACACGTTCATGGGCAACACCACCACGAACGCGAACACGACCCTGGCCTCGCTGCAGGCCGGCGGTACCGCGTGCATCACCCCGGGCGACAAGAGCGCCTACTGGATGCCCACGCTGTACAACGGGGACACCGCCGTGCAGCCGACCGGCCCGCAGGTCATCTACTACAAGAGCGGCGTCATCGACTACCGCAGCGTCCGCCCGTTCCCGCCCGGCCTGCGCTACGTCGTGGGCAGCCCGTCGTCCACGCTGGACGAGTTCCGCAACCACCCGGGCGCGGTCGAGGGCTTCGAGTGCGGTGACCTGACCCGGCAGTGGGACATCCCGGCCAACTGCGTCGCCGGGAGCCAGCTCAACGTCCGGTTCCAGGCCCCGAGCTGCTGGGACGGCAAGTACCTGGACACGCCCGACCACAAGTCACACATGGCCTACCCGGTCGTGGGCGTCTGCCCGTCGAGCCACCCGGTGGCGGTACCGATGATCGAGTTCAAGATGGCGTGGCCGGTCTCCGGCAACATGGCCAACGTCCACTTCTCCAGCGGACGCGGCTACTCCTTCCACTACGACGTCTACAACGCGTGGGACGTGCCGACCCTGGCCGCCCTGTCGAACCACTGCATCAACGGCGGCCTCCAGTGCAACCCGCGCGGCTTCGACCAGTACAAGCCGGAGCGCGGCGCGGCCCTGAACGAGAACTACGTGCTGCCGTGACCCGCACCTGACCGGACCCGCCCGCTCCGCAGCTCGTTGACGTAGTCGGCGACGCCGCGGGGCGGGCGGCCCAGGATGTGCTCGAGGTCGTCGCTGTGCCGGTCGAAGCGGCCCAGCGCGTGCAGGCGGACCATCGTCGCCAGGTGTTCGGCCACGTGCTCCGGCAGGCCGAGCGGGGTCAGGACCTCGTCCACCCACCGGCGGTACGGCAGGTCGACGTAGGTGACCGGGCGGCCGAGCGCCTCGGCGAACTGGACCGCCAGCTCGACGGCGGTCACCGGGCGCGGGCCGGTCAGCTCGTACACCCGGCCCACGTGCTGGCGCGGCGCGGCGAGCACCGTCGCGACCACCTCGGCCACGTCGCCGGCCAGGACGGGTGACGTGCGGGCGGTGCCGAACGGCAGGCGGATCGTGCCGTCGCGCTCGATCGAGTCGAGGATCGACGCGGTGAAGATGGGGTTCTCCAGGAAGGCCGTGGGGCGGATCTCGACCACGGGCAGGGCGGACCAGTCCAGCACCCGCTCCCCCAGCCACTGCTGGTGGTGCTGGCGCGACTCGACCGAGCTGATGATGCTCATCTGCGACACGGTCATCTGCGACATGTTCACGAAGACCTCGATGCCGCCGAGCTGGCGGGCCGCGGCGGCGGCGGTGACGGTCGCCTCGAGGTACCGGTCGTTCACCCCCAGCCCGAAGTAGACGCGGTCGCAGCCGTTCATCGCGTGCAGGACGTCGGCGCCGTGGGTGAGGTCGCCGGCGACGACCTCGGCGCCGAGGTCGCGCAGGGGGCCGGCCCGTTCGTCGTCGTGGTGGACGAAGGCGCGCACGGGCAGGTCGCGGCGGCGCAGCAGCTCGACGACCCGCTGGCCGACGCCGCCAACCGTTCCGCCTGCCCCGGTGACCAGGATCGTCATGGCCCGCAACTACCCGGACGCGCGGGCTTGACACCGCCGAGCAGACTGAGCCGTCGTCCTCGGTCTTTCGCGGCGAAGGAGCCCGTCGGTGTCCAGCAGCAACTCGTACCTCGATCAGGTGGTCAGGCAACAGGAGCGACTGGAGGCGGACCTGCGGACGAAGCGCAGCGCGCCGATGTCGGCGGCGCCGGCGCCCCAGAGCAGCGGCGGCGGCGGGCGGTCGCGGTCCGGGCCCGCGGGCGAGGCGGCGGTGCCGACGTCGAGCGCGGTCGAGGTCCGGGTCACCGGGATCGGCCGGTGGAAGACCGTGCTGGTCCCGCCGAACGCCTTCGTCGTGCACACCCGCCGCGGCCAGGCCGAGCCGCTGCACGTGGGGCTCGGGGTGTCGTTCCGGTACAACCCCAACACCGACTCGTACCTCGTGGTGCCCGGCGCCATGCAGACCATCCTCATCAACGCGTACTGCATCTGCAGCGAGCTGCAGGGCGTCCTCGTCCAGGCCTACCTCCAGTGGATCATCGAGGACTTCGCGACGGCCTACCGCAAGCTCGACTTCGCCGACGCCGACGACCCGATGCGCGTGGTGAACCTCCAGCTCAAGGAGCAGGCCGAGGCCGCCATCAAGGACAAGGTGGCGACGCTGAGCGTCGGCGCCGTGCTCAGCGACAAGCAGCCCATCATCGAGGAGCTGACCGCCCGGCTGCGCGCCGTCGCCGAGGGCGTCGGCCTGCGGATCGTCACGGTGCAGATCAAGGAGGCGGTCGTCAGCTCGGCCCGGCTGTGGGAGAACCTCCAGAAGCCGTACCGCTCGGAGCAGGGCCGCATCGCCCGCCTCGCCGAGCTGGTGGCGGAGGAGGCGATCGGCGAGCGGGAGCGGTCCGCCGGCCGGCAGCGCGAGACGCAGGTGATCGAGAACGAGCGCGAGCTGGCCGACCTGCGCGCCCGCAGCGCCGCCCTGCAGTTCGACCGGGACGCCGCCGAGCGGCTGCGCCGGTCGCAGCGCGAGCAGGAGGACGCCCGCGCGCTGGCCGACCTCCAGGACGCGACGAGCCGCCACGCGCTGGCCCTGGAGCGGGAGCGGGCCGACGAGGAGGCCGAGATCGGCCGGGTGCGCATCGCCCGCGAGACGGAGCTGGCCCGGCTGAAGACGGAGGCCGAGCTGCAGCAGACCGCGGCCCGGGCGCAGGCGCTGCACGAGCAGGCGCTGCTGGAGCTGGAGCGGCTGCGCCAGCGCGCGGCGATCGACAACGCGCAGTCGCCGGAGAACATCCAGGCCCGCCTGGTCGAGTCGCTGCCGGAGATCGTGGCCAGGCTCCCGAAGCCGGCCGAGCTGCGCACGGTGAACATCGGCGGCACCGACCAGACCACGGTGGGCGGCCTGCTGGCGGAGCTGACCACCATCCTGACGGCGCTGCGCTCCTCGCTCCCCCAGCGCTAGTCGAACACGTAGAACACCGCCCGGACGGTGAGGAACGCGGCGAAGACGGCGATGAACCACATGAACGGCGCCCCCTTCGTCGGGCCTCCGCGTCCCTGGTACCGCACGGGGAACCGGTTCGGCGCCACCAGCTCGGCCCGGCGGATGCCGTACCCGGCGGTGGCGCTGACGGCCACCACCAGCGGGCCGACGACGAGCAGCCAGGCGGGGAAGCGCGCGGCGGTGAACAGCAGGCCGAGGAAGCCGACGAAGCCGAGCCAGAAGAGCTGGACCATGCGGTCGGCCCACCGCCGCGCATCCCGCTTCTGTTTCGCGAACGCCCGCACCGTCGCACGGTCGGGCTCGGTGGCGTCGACGGTCTCGGGGGCGTCGCCGTCGCTTGGACTCCGTCGCAGCCGGCGACGCATGTTCCTCGGCATGACTGCAGCATCGGCCACCCTGTCAACCCCGGATCGCCCGGGACACCGAGGCGGCGATCCACATCGGACGGTCCATGATCAAGGGAGACATCTGGCTGTCATGGCGACCAGATGTTTCCCACGCTCATGGAGCCGGCCGCGGGCGTCCGCGCGACCGGAGGTCGCGGGTTCTTGGGACGACGGCGGTGGCAGCGTCCGTGCCGCCGGGGCGGATGCCCGGGCGGCACGAGCGTTGTCTGGCGGGAGCGACGGTCGTCAGTTGCGC